>NZ_JBDGJV010000008.1:0-213390 GCF_057656715.1 Neobacillus sp. Soil_C_43 | reverse complement strand
TGAGTCCGGTGGAGTACCGAACTCAAGTCTTAAAAGTTGCATAGAAATATTTTGTCTAACTTTATTGGGTCAGATCAAAAGGTGCTTTTCTAATGATGATGATTAGTCTTCTTTAACCATTTCTTCGTACTGTTCAGCAGTCATTAGCTTATCTACTTCGCTGCTATCAGAAAGTTCGATGACAATCATCCATGCTTTTTCATATGGAGATTCATTTACAAATTCAGGACTGTCATTTAAGTCTTCGTTTACTTCTACCACTTTTCCGCTTACAGGAGCATATAGCTCAGAAACTGTTTTAACAGATTCAACGCTTCCGAATGGCTCGTCAGCTGATACTTCAGTACCAACTTCAGGTAGTTCTACGAATACGATATCTCCTAATTCATGCTGTGCAAAGTCAGTGATACCAACGCGCACCTTTTCCCCTTCAACTTTTACCCATTCATGTTCTTCTGAATAACGTAACTCTTTTGGTGTACTCATTCGCTTAAATCCCTCCATTGTTTTTTCTAAAATCTATCATCGAATAAAATCGATTACCATGAGTCAGGAAAGGAAGAGCAGGCTTATTGCCACATTTTTTCATACTCTTCTTCTTTAAAGCCTACGGTGACTCGTTCGCCATCAGTTAAAATCGGCCGCTTGATTAACATCCCATCGGAGGCAAGTAGGTCTAGCAGCTCTTCGTCAGTTGCTGACTTCATCTTATCCTTTATACCTAATTCACGATATTTCATACCGCTCGTATTAAAGAATTTTTTAAGTTCTAGTCCGCTTTTTTGATAAAGATCCTGCAGTTGCTCACGACTTGGGGGATGTTCCACAATATGTACTTCTTCATAGGAAAGTTGATGGGCATCCAGCCATTTCTTAGCGTTTCGACATGTGCCGCATTTTGGATACCAGTAAAAAGTCATCGACATAAGTTTCACCGCCTTTTCCCACTTCATTCAATGACGTATTCACGTCATTTGAATATTATCATAACGTTTTTCAAAATCCTAATGCAAAAAATATGTTCCAAATAAAAATTCGACTAATTTCGTAAATACTCCTTCTTTATCTATATATTATTTTAAAAAATAAAAAGCCCCCTTGAGAAAAAGGGAGCCCTGATTTCATTTTAAACGATATAGCGTTCTGCTTCGATAAGCACGTCTGCTGCTTCACGCTTTTTCGCAATCACGTTAATTGGCGTATGGCGAGTAAATTTGCGAAGGGAAGATAACATCATGCGAAGAGTATCACCGTGTTCAACGGCCACCAATGTTTCTTTCGCATCTGCTTCGATTTTATTAAATGCTTCTTGACAGAAAATTTGTGTGTAAAGAAGCTTTTGTTTGCTCTTCTCCACACCGTCTTTAGCGATTGCTTTTTCTGTACGTAATACGACAGATTCCATAGCATACGCATTAGAAACAATATCAGCAATGTTTACGAATATTTCTTGTTCTTTTTCAATCGCCTTGCCGTATTTTTGTGCGGCTAAACCGGCTGCAAGTAAACCAATTTTCTTCGCATTTTTCACCAAATATTTTTCTTGTGCTAACGGCTCATCACCTGGCTCCTCAGGCATAAGCATCATAAGTTCTTCTTGAAGTGCCATTGCTTTTTGGAATAATGGAAGCTCACCCTTCATAGCTTTACGCAGATACGTGCCTAATACTAACAAACGGTTGATTTCGTTGGTACCTTCGAAAATGCGGTTAATACGAGAATCACGGTATGCTCTCTCGATTGGGTACTCTTGCATGAAACCATATCCGCCATGAATTTGAACGCCTTCATCAACGACATAATCTAACACTTCACTGTTAAAAAATTTGTTTAATGAACACTCAATCGCATACTCTGCAATTGAATTGGCCACCTTTTTAATGTCTTTCGCTTCCTCATCAGTCAGCTTACCTTGGTTATCCTCATATAATCCGATTGTACGGTAAACAGCACTTTCTGCTGCATAAATTTTGGATGCCATTGTACCAAATTTCTCTTTTGTTAAGTTGAACTGAGCGATTGGCGTTTTAAACTGCTTGCGGCCATTTGCATACTTTACAGTCATTTCAAAGGCACTCTTCGATCCGCCTACACCGCCAACAGCTAATTTATAGCGGCCGATATTTAAAATATTAAAGGCAATGACGTGGCCCTTACCAAAATCACCTAATAGGTTTTCAACTGGTACAGGAACATCTTCTAAAATAAGAGTACGAGTGGAAGAACTCTTGATCCCCATTTTCTTCTCTTCAGCGCCGGTTGAAACGCCTGGGAAGTTTCTTTCCACTATGAATGCAGTGAAGTGTTCACCATCCACCTTTGCATACACGACGAATACATCTGCAAAACCAGCGTTTGTAATCCATTGTTTTTCACCGTTTAAGATATAGTGTGTGCCTTCAGCATTAAGCTTCGCTGTTGTTTTAGCACCAAGGGCATCAGAACCAGATCCTGGCTCAGTTAATGCGTAAGCTGCAAGCGTTTCACCTGAAGCAAGGCCAGGTAAATATCTGCCCTTTTGGTCATCGTTACCGAATAATACGATTGGCAAGGACCCAATACCAACGTGGGCACCATAAGAAAGTGAGAATCCGCCAGCCCTAGACATTTTTTCAGTAATTAATGAAGAAGTAATTTTATCTAGACCTAGACCATCAAATTCTTCTGGTACGTCAGCCGCTAAAAGACCAAGCTCCCCCATTTCCTTTAGAAGCTTTACTGTACGATCAAACTCATGGTTTTCTAAGTGTTCAATTTGTGGTAGTACTTTGTTTTCCACAAAGTCTTCTGCTGTTTTAGCAATCATTTTGTGCTCATCTGAAAAATCTTCCGGTGTAAATACTTGATTATAAGATACATCCTCAATTAAAAAGCTTCCGCCTTTAATAATCTTTTCTGTTTGATTTGCCATCTCTATTCCTCCTAATCTTTGATTAGCCAGGGGCTAAGTCTCTCTTCCCCCTGGTCCTTTTTCATTACAAGAGTTCAAATACTCCAGCAGCGCCCATACCGCCACCGATACACATGGTTACTACACCGAATTGCTCGTTTCTGCGTCTTAATTCGTGAATCAGTGAAAGGGTTAGTTTCGCACCTGTACATCCAAGCGGATGTCCAAGA
The DNA here is from genome assembly GCF_057656715.1 of Neobacillus sp. Soil_C_43. Classification (NCBI taxonomy): domain Bacteria; kingdom Bacillati; phylum Bacillota; class Bacilli; order Caryophanales; family Bacillaceae; genus Neobacillus; species Neobacillus sp. Soil_C_43. The sequence goes on along the minus strand of NZ_JBDGJV010000008.1, from coordinate 210,270 downwards.
GCAATCGCACCACCATTTACATTCACAATCTCTTCATTTAAGCCTAGCTCACGAATGACTTGCAACGATTGGGAAGCAAACGCTTCGTTCAATTCGAACAAGTTAATATCGGATAATTCCAATCCAGCTAGCTTCACTGCTTTTGGAATAGCGACCACTGGGCCAACACCCATAATTTCAGGTGGCACGCCTCCAACTGCAAACGATCTGAATTTAGCTAATGGCTTCAAACCAAGTGATTCCGCTTTTTCACGGTCCATGACCATTAATGCAGCAGCTCCGTCACTTGTTTGTGAAGCATTACCTGCTGTTACGCTTCCTGTTACAGAAAACGCAGGACGTAGTTTACCTAAGGTTTCTAGGTTTGTTTCTGGACGAACGCCCTCATCTTGTGAAAATTGGATTGTTTTTTCAACTAGTTTATTGTCATGACCAACAGTACGAATGGTCACATCTACTGGTACGATTTCATCGACGAATTTTCCTTCAGCAATTGCCTTGGCTGCACGCTGATGACTTCTTACCGCAAAGGCATCCTGGTCTTCACGGCTAATGCCATATTTCTTAGCCACTTCTTCTGCTGTATGGCCCATTCCCATGTAATATTGCGGTGCCGTTTCTGCAAGCTTAATGTTTGGTCGAACCACATGCCCCATCATAGGGATCATACTCATTGACTCAGCTCCGCCAGCGATTGCTGTGTCAATTTGGCCGGTCATAATGCCCTGCGCTGCATAGGCAACCGCTTGTAGTCCTGAAGAACAGAAGCGATTGATTGTGATGGCAGGGACCGTATGCGAAAGACCTGCAAGTGCCCCGATATTACGAGCCATGTTATTGCCTTGTTCTGCTTCAGGCATGGCACAGCCAATGATTAAATCATCAATATTTCCTTCATAGTTTCCTGCACGTCTTAATGTTTCTTTTACCACCAATGCTCCCAAATCATCAGGACGAACATGGGCAAGCGTTCCTTTCTTTGCCTTACCCACCGGGGTTCTGGCTCCTGCCACGATTACCGCTTCTCTCATGCAAGTTCCCTCGCTTTCTATCGAATTAGAAAAATATCTACTTAACTTTGATTACTGTCCAGCTGCAGCGCCTAGCCCCTCGGGGTCAAATAACCTTCGGCAAGAAAAGTCAAAAGGCGGACTTTTCTCACCGAAGAACATTTGCCTGTCGGGGCTGAACAAGACGCTTCCGCTTTTCTAGTTACGTAACGGTTTTCCTTTTACCAGCATGTGCTGCATACGTTGTTGTGATTTTGGCTCTGCGATTAGACTTAAGAACGCTTCTCTTTCTAAATCTAACAGGTATTGCTCATCTACTTCCGTTCCAAATGGCACTCTTCCACCGGCGATCACATAGGCAACTTTCTTAGCTATTTTCAGATCATGCTCGGAGATATAGCCTGATAAGCGCATCGCTTCTGCACCTAGTAAAAGAGTTGCATAACCGGTTTCACCTACTACCGGAACCTTTTTACGTACTCTTGGCTTATAGCCCTGCTCATGTAAGGCAAGAACGGCTTGCTTCGCATCATACAACAGGTGATCCCCATTAAAGCTGATGCCATCAGATCCGTCTAAGAAATTCGTTTCGCGTGCTTCTTCAGCGGATGTAGAAACCTTAGCCATTGCAATCGTTTCAAACACTTTGTTTGCGACGTTTTGCAAATCAAACGGAACACCGCTTGGAAGATTTTCTAAGTGCTTAATATAAAGCTCTTTGTTTCCGCCACCGCCTGGAAGCAGGCCGACACCGACTTCAACAAGCCCCATATAGGTTTCTGATGATGCTTGAATATGTGCCGTTGGCAGACAAACCTCTGCACCGCCGCCAAGTGTCATACCAAATGGCGCTGCTACCACTGGCTTCGAGCTGTATTTCACTTTTAATAATGCGCTATGGAGATGACGGACCACTAAATCAAGCTCATAGATATTGTCATCCTGTGCTTCCATCAGCATCATGGCGAGGTTCGCACCTACACAGAAGTTCTTTCCTTGGTTACCGATGACAAGGCCCTTATAATTCTTCTCCACCTCATCCACAGCAAAGTTGATCATTTGCACGATATCAAGACCAATGGCATTATTCGGTGAATGGAACTCTAGGAGTGCTACACCGTCGCCAATGTCAATTAGGCTCGCCCCACTATTCTTCTTAATGACACCTTTTTGGTTTTTAATCTTTTTAAGGTCAATTACCTTCGGATTAAATTCTACTAAACGATATTGACCGTTATGATAGAAAAATGACTCACCGTTTTCCTCGATATAGAAAGAGGTAAAGCCTTTTTCAAGCATTTCCGTCACCCAAGCAGGTACTTCCATTCCTTCTTCCTGCATCTTTTTAACCGATTTTTCAACACCAATCGCATCCCATGTCTCAAACGGTCCTTTATCCCAGCCAAAGCCCCATTTCATGGCACGGTCAATGGCTACGATATCATCGGCAATTTCACCTAATAGCTTCGCTGAGTACAAAAGCGATTGCTTGGTCGTATTCCATAAAAATTGCCCCGCCTTGTCATTGGCGTAAACAAGCGCTTTCAATTTATTCCCTGAGCCTTTTTCCTGTTTTGCTAATTCAACAGATGGAGTTGTCAGCTTTTTACGTGGTCCATATTCCAATGTGCTTGGATCAAGCTCAAGAATTTCTTTTCCTTTTTTCAGGAAAAACCCTTGTCCGGACTTGCTGCCAAGCCAGCCTTTTTCCACCATCGCCTTAAGAAAAGTAGGAATTTCAAACACTTCTTTCTCATGGCCATCCACTTTCTCATAGACGTTGTTGGCAACATGATAGAAGGTATCTAATCCGACTACATCTAATGTACGGAAAGTTGCACTTTTCGCCCGGCCAATCAGCGGACCTGTGATGGAATCAACTTCTCCAACACTTAAGCCGCCCTTTAACATTTCTTGAACAGTGACTAGAAGACCATACGTACCGATACGGTTGGCAATAAAATTAGGCGTATCCTTAGCCACTACCACGCCTTTTCCAAGTACATCCTCACCGAAAGTTTTCATAAAGGAAAGAATTTCTGGATCCGTGTACTGAGTTGGAATAACTTCGAGTAACTTTAAATAACGAGGTGGATTAAAGAAATGTGTTCCTAAGAAATGCTTTTGGAAATCTTCTGAGCGGCCTTCAACCATCGCCTCGACAGAGATACCAGATGTATTCGAACTAATGATACTTCCAGGTTTACGGAATTGATCCACTTTTTCAAAAACCTGCTGTTTAACCTTTAAGTTTTCAACGACTACCTCGATGACCCAGTCGACATCTTTCAATTTCACTAAATCGTCTTCAAGGTTTCCTGCTTCAATGAGAGCAAGATTTTTCTTGGAGGTCAGTGGGGCCGGCTTTTGCTTTAATAGCTTTTGAATAGCAGTCGCACTGATTCGGTTGCGAACTTGTTTATTTTGTAATGTAAGTCCTTTAGCTTCTTCCTCTTTCGTTAATTCACGTGGCACAATATCCAATAATAGTGTAGGAATTCCGATATTCGCTAGATGTGCTGCAATCCCTGAGCCCATTACTCCTGATCCTAGGACAGCTGCTTTCTTAATTAATTGGTTCAACACTGTCTCCCCCTTCAAACTTTGAATGAATACTCATTCATTTTTTAGTCAAAAAAAATATTTCTGAATGAGCTTTGTTATTATTTATAATAAAATATTTAGAAAATTTGTGCAATCAATAATAGCGGAAATTTGAAATTTTTTTGAACATTTGTCTCCTCTTACATAATTTCTAAGCACTGGGCATCCTATTCTTGAGGTGATAAAGATGGCGAAAATGAAGAAGAACCCTTCCAAAGCTGGAGTTAGTGCGGCTAGTGTCAAGGGAAATGGCGGGCCAGGAAATGAAGAAGCCCACCTAGACAAAAAAAACAGCCAGAACAATCAGTTTAAAAGGTAGGCTTTGTTTAAAGAACATTGTTGATTTTTATCCCCTGTTGATTGGAGCGGAAGGCGCGAAGACTCCTGTGGGAGTATGGTTCAGGGGAGACCCCGCAGGCGATAGCGCCGAGGAGGCTCGCCGAAACACCCACGGAAAGCGCAGCGCCTGGAGCGGAAATCAACAGACAAGTTCAAAAGAACAAAAAAGTAAGTAAATAACAAAACTAATAGGAGGATTCTCAATGCAGCAACAAAATATGAACATGCAAAACCAACAAGCGACCATGCAACAGCCTCCAGGTGTAGTATCTACAAAGGATGCTCTTTATTTAACCGATATGATGTCATGGAATTTGCTCTCAGCGAAGAAAGCGCACTTCTTTGCCGGACAGTGCCAAGACCCTGAAATTAAAGCGGAAGCAGAAAAGGTTTGTCAAATGCATGAGCGTCACTATCAACAGCTTTTGGGCCACCTAGGCATGCATTCAGGCCAGCAACAGCCATTAAATAATATGCAATAAGAAGGAGGACAGACTGATGAATCAAAACCAAAACCAGCAAAAAATTCAAAACCCTGAATCACAGGTGCCGAAGACTCCACAAATGAACGATCGTGATTTTATTAATGATATCCTGTCTACGGAAAAATATATGACTACGGCTTACACTATGGCACTGCATGAAGCTAGCCACGAAGGCTTGTATCAGGATGTTATGCAGATTTTTACTGAAACACAGCAATGTCAGCGCGACCTTTACGACCTTATGTTTAGAAAAGGCTGGTATGCAATTGAAGCTGCCGATCAACAAAAGCTTCAGCAATCGTACCAGCAGTTCCAAGGTTATACCAACCAGTTGCCACAGCATGGCGGCGGCAATACCACTATGCAATAAGAAAAGCGCAAGCGCCTTGGTCAGCCCCGACAGGCAAATGTTCTTCTGCAAAAAAAGTCGTTCTTTGACTTTTATTGCAGAAGGTTATTTGACCCGAGGGGCTAGGCGCTGGAGCTGGACAATTCTCGAAGTCGAATTTTAAACATTATTATTATTTAAGCAAAAACCCGAAGGCGCCGCCTCCGGGTTTTTTATGTACTTATTGAGCTGATTTCCGATGCTTTTCGTTCATCTGCTTAATTTCGCCAACAATCTGTTTTATTTCTTCTTTCCCATCAGGGTACAATTCATTCCAATGCTTAGCTAAAGCAGGCATAGACTTTGCAATATGGGTATACAAGGCCCACGCCTTCACTTTTTCCTTAACCTCTTCGGTGGATTCTCCCACCAAAAGCTCGCTGTACTTTTCAAGCAAAGCTTCGAACTGCTGAACAAATACTTTCTCCATCATGACACCTTCCATCCTTAGCTACATGCGTACATGGGCAAACTTTACAGCGTTTTCCTGCTGGCAGTTGATAAGAGAAACAGCACGTTTTTCGTAGACGAATCTCTTCATTCATTTCTTCTACATAGGTCTTTTCAGCATCATATCGCTGCAGGGGATTCAAGTTATATTGGCCAAATAAAGAACCTTCTGCTTCTAGTAACAAATAACGGAAGTCGTCTGCTACATTACTATTCTCGTTGTCTTTTAATTCTTTTTCATAGAGCCAAAACAAGTAAACAGCAATATTTTCCCACAGAATTAACTTGGATATACCAACAGCTTTTTCTAATGCCATAATGATTGGATAAATGTTGTTGGCGAACAGGTCACGGAGCACGGTATCACGCCATTGAGTGCGATTTTCTCCATTCCAATCCTGTGTAGTCATCTCCTTCAACGAAAAAGACGGGAGCCAGGCTTTCCCCTGTTCAGGAGACTCCATTGATACATTATCTACTGATACATTCAGCTTTTTATTCCAAACACTCATACTATAAAGGACCGTTACCGCTAAAAAAGCATATCTTTTAATAAAAATGGATGCAGCAACCTTTGTGGAAGGTGCTCCGATGGTCAAAGCTAACTTTTCAAGAAAATCTTTAAGGAATGACTCATCAAGCAGGGAGGCAATAGGAAAAGAATCTGCACTTTTACTGCCCAGCCTGTATTTCTCCAATACAAGAAGTTCATTTTCTGTCAGCTCTTTATCCATTCATCGCCACCGCCTTATCGATAATACATCTTCCCCTGCCATAAGGAATGCATAATGGTGTTCCGAATAATGGATCCATCGTGACCTCACAGTCCATTCCAAACACATTTTTCACAAGACCACAATTGATGACATGCTCAGGCTTCCCCTGGGCATACACCTTTTTTTCTTTAATAGCTACCACGTTATGAGCATAGCGGCAGGCAAGGTTAAGGTCATGAAGGACCATCACAACCGTCCGCTTTTTCTTTTCATTCAATTCAAACAGTAAATCGAGAATTTCGATTTGATGTGTCATATCCAAGTAAGTAGTTGGTTCGTCTAATAGAATAACATCTGTATCCTGAGCCAATGTCATGGCAATCCAGGCACGCTGTCTTTGTCCGCCTGAAAGTGAGTCTACTGTTCTTTCTTTTAACTCCTCTAAACGGGTTGCCTTTAAGGCTTCATTGACCTTTTTTTCATCTTCCTCCGACCATTGTTTTAACCAGGATTGATGAGGGTAGCGCCCCTGTTTAACAAGTTGAAGTACGGTTAGCCCTTCTGGTGCTGAAGGAGACTGTGGTAGTATGGCCATCTTTTTGGCGATTTCCTTAGTTGAAAGCTTTGCGATGGCTTTTCCTTCGAGCAACACACTGCCAGAAGTTGGCTTCAAGAGGCGGGCGATTGAACGAAGAAGGGTAGATTTCCCGCACCCGTTTGCTCCAATAAAAACGGTGATCTCACCCTTTGGAATTTTCAAATTCAACTCATTAATAATGAGGGTCTCCCCATATGAAAGTGATAAATTCTTCGTTTCAATCGCATTCATTCTCATGCCAGCTCCTTCGTTAACGTTTGTCTTCCATTATGCATTTCTTGTTTTAAAAAGTAAGTAGATAAAATATGGTGCCCCAATACCGGCTGTAAACACACCCGCAGGTACCTCCATAGGTGAAAACATTGTTCTTCCAATCAAATCGGCTGTCATAACAAGGATACCACCAATTAGTGCAGAAGCCGGAAGCAGTGCACCAAATGAAGAGCCTACTAACCGCCTTGCCATATGCGGTGCCATCAAACCAACGAAACCAATTCCTCCAGCAAAAGCTACCGAACTTCCAATCAAAGCGGTGCTAATCATCAATAATAAAAATCGTTGTTTTTGGACCTTTCCACCTAACCCCGTTGCCACTTCATCGCCTAGTTCTTGAATATTAATGGTTCTCGCTGCAAAGAAAGCAATTAAGAGGAACGTAATCGTCCAAGGAACCAATGTAGCAACATTTTTCCAGTTAGAGCCGTAAACCGTACCTGTAATCCATATGTTTGCCTGACTTGCCTGATAGATCGGTCCCATGATCATCATCAATGTCGTTAGTGCTTGCATCAAAGTGGATATCCCAATCCCGATTAAAACAAGACGTATAGGCGATATTCCATTTTTCCAAGCAAGGATGTACACTAAAAAGGCAACAATCCCAGCACCCAAAAAGGCGGCTAATGGAAGCCACGCAAGACTGACTGTTAAAGCATTATTTTTATCACTAAAGAAGGCTAAAAATCCAACCACTGCAACAGCCGCGCCGCCAGTAATTCCAAGGACATCAGGCGATGCCAGCGGATTTCGAATCATCCCTTGTAAAATACCACCGGCCACCGCTAATGAAATACCAACCATTAGGGCAACAATGATTCTTGGCAATCGAAAGGAGGTAATAATAAGCTTTTCCATTTCAGGACCGCCGCCGAACAATACTTGTACCACCGTGAGTGGGTTAATTTTCATTTCCCCCGTCCCTGTACTAATAACAAAGACAATGAAGGCTGCAATAAGCAGGATGATAAAAGTGGTAGCTGCTTTCTTATCGATTAAAAAAGAGATTTTATCATTGAATAAGCGAAAGTTTTTATATTTGCTCATCGTCCGTTGAACCCCCTTCTTGCAATAAAAATAAAGAATGGAGTCCCAATAACCGCTGTCATGACACCGACAGGCACTTCAGATGGCATTAAGACATATCTTGCAGCGATATCTGCAGCCAATAAGAGGATGGCTCCCAAAATACCGGATAAGGGAATCACCCAACGATGATCAATTCCAATAATGGATCTTGTAATATGAGGAACAACAATCCCCACAAAGCCAATCGGACCAGCGACTGCTACTGAACCGCCCGCAAGTAGGATCACAATGACTCCGATGGCTAGTTTGACTAGGCCTGTGTTTAGCCCAAGCCCCTTAGCCACATCTTCCCCCATGGACAAGATATTCATTTTTCCAGAAATAAGCACGGCTCCTACCCAGCCAACACCAATATAAGGTAAGACATTAAAAAAGGTCTCCAATTTTCTTCCTTGAACAGACCCTGCAAGCCAAAATAATACCTGCTCCAGTGCCGCTTCATCTACTACAAGCAGGCCTTGTGTAAAAGATGAAAACATGGCCGACATTGCCGCTCCAGCTAAGGTAAGCTTCATCGGTGTCAGGCCTTCACGGCCAAAGGAACCGATGGCATATACACTGACAGCGGCTACTGCTGCACCTAAGAAGGCGAGACCGTTGAAAGCTTGGAGATCTGTCACTGAAAATATAGTAATGGCCACAACAACAGCAAACCCTGCTCCCGCATTAATCCCAAAGATTCCTGGCGATGCCAATGGGTTTTTGGTTAATGTTTGCATGAGAACTCCAGCTATGGCAAGGCTTGCCCCCACTGCAGAAGCAATTAATGCTCTCGGGAATCTAACAGTCTGAATAATAATATGTTCGTTTGACCCATTATAATTCGTATAGGACTCGATTGCTGTCCGCCAGCTAGTGTCTGTATAACCATAGATGACACTGGCACACATTAATAACAGCATTAGCAAAATGGCAGTGATTAGTCCCAGCCATTTTAATGGTGTACTTTTTAACAGCATGTGATTGAAACCCTTCTAACATGTTTATAGTAGTAATTAATTTAAGTCTATCTCTAAATGATAATGATTGTCAATGACTATGAAAATCATTTTCATTTACCTTTTAAAGTTTGTTCACAAAATCGTAAATGATTATGAAAATCATTTTCAATTAAACCGTTGACATCTTCCATTCGTTCATTTTATGATAAAGATGTCATTGAAAATGATTATCATTTACATTTAACAAGGAGGATACATACACATATGAAAATGACAAAATCTTTTTTATCTATCTTCTCCATCCTAGCTATTTTCTTACTTGCAGCTTGTGGCGGTGCAGAGGAAAAAACAACTGAAAAGAAAGAAACACCAAAGACAGCGGCTGAAAAAAGCTATACGGTCGAACATGCAATGGGATCGACGACTATCAAGAGTACACCAAAACGCGTAGTTATTCTTACAAACGAAGGAACAGAAGCCCTTTTATCTATGGGAGTCACTCCTGTTGGTGCGGTTAAATCTTGGACGGGTGACCCTTGGTATGAGCATATCGCCGACCAGTTAAAGGACACAAAAGTTGTGGGTACTGAGAGTGAAGTAAACGTTGAAGCAATTGCTGCATTGAAGCCTGATTTAATTATCGGAAATAAAATACGTCAAGAAAAAATTTATGAGCAATTAAGTGCGATTGCACCGACTGTTTTTGCCGAAACTTTACGTGGCGACTGGAAAGCGAACTATTCTCTTTATGCAAAAGCTGTTAATAAAGTAGATAAAGGGAATGAAGTATTAGAAAAGTACAATGCCCGAATTTCAGACATCAAGGAAAAGCTTGGTGACAAAAAGAATATGAAGGTTTCTATGGTTCGTTTTATGTCTGGAGAAGTTCGTATTTACCATAAAGATACCTTCTCAGGTGTGATCTTAAATGACCTTGGGTTTGCTCGTCCTGAGAGCCAAAACGTGGATGATTTTGCTGAAAAGAATGTAACGAAAGAGCGTATTCCAGCGATGGATGGGGACATTCTCTTCTATTTCACTTATGATACAGGTGATGGAAAAGGCAATACGCTTGCAAAAGAATGGCTTGCTGATCCATTATTCAAAAACCTAGAGGTAGCAAAAAAAGGGGAAGTACACGAAGTAAACGATGCGATCTGGAACACAGCTGGTGGTGTAATTGCTGCAAATCTAATGCTCGATGATGTGGAGAAAATCTTCCTTAAAAAATAACATGAATGTTTGGACCGCCTGGAATGTAGGCGGTCTTTTTCTTGTATTTGATAGCTGGCTGCGAGATTCCGCCAACTTGGGTCGGTATTCCGCCAACTTTTGAAATTATTCCGCCGACTTGGGCTAGAATTCCGCCAACCTTTCATTATATTCCGCCAAACCCCTATTTTGAAGCCACAAAAAAAGAGAGCGGGCTGCCATAAAATGACCCCGCTCTCTTCTGTTTTATGCTGTTGTTGAAAACATGTATTTTTTATAATGGTACCGTATGGAGAAGATTAGACCCAGTCCGAGCATATTCCCCATAAGGGCACTTCCTCCATAGCTAATGAATGGCAATGGAATACCGGTAATTGGCAGAACACCAATAGTCATTCCGATATTTTGAAACACGTGGAAGGTAATCATACTGATTACTCCTACGCAGATATAGGTATAGAAGTTATTCTTCGTTTCCATTCCAACCTTAGTAATGTGATAAATCAATAAGAAAAATAAACTGATTAACACACTCGCTCCAATGAAGCCATATTCCTCCCCGACGACACTAAAAATGAAATCAGTTTGGCTTTCCGGTAAATACACTTCACGGTTACCTGTTCCTTTTCCCCCAGTCTGCCCTGATCCAATCGCAAGTAACGATTTGGTCAATTGATAGGCATCTGAGCCTTGATAGCTATACGGGTCAAGCCAGGAATAAATCCGATTGAACTGGTATTGCTTTACTCCAAGATATTTTTCAAGTAGTTCTGGATTCCAGAGAACGAAGTAAAAAATCGTTCCAATAAGCAAGACACCGACTGAAAACAACGGTGTGAGCAGCTTCCAGGAAATCCCCGAAATAAAGATCATACCTAATAGGATGGCAAGGAAAACGAGGGAAGTTCCTAAGTCCTGTTTAATGATTAGAATCAACGGTGCCATTGTTACCATTCCAAGCTTCACTAACAACCAAAAATCGGATTGCATCGTTTTGATTAGATTTTTCTGATGGTGGTCCTCAATCGTCCGGGAAAGAGCTAAAATAATGAAAATTTTAACAAACTCTGACGGCTGGATGGTACCCAATCCAGGAACCTTAAACCAGTTTTTTGCTCCGTTGATAACCGGTGCAATACTTGGTGGCGCGACAATCAGGAATGCCAGCAGGAAAAGTCCGAATCCATACGCATACCAGGTTAGCTTTCGTAATTGATCCGAGTCAAGTGTCATTACACTCGCAATAATTCCCCCACCAACGACGTACCAAACGATTTGCTTTAATAGGAAGTTCTCCTTATATTGACCGCTTGCCTGGGCGCTATAAATCGCTAAACAGCTCGCTAGAAAAAGTAATATCAGTATAAAAACGAGATTATAATCAAGTTTAGAAGTTGTATTATTATTTGAAGTCATACTAGGTCTCCACCTTATATTAAAACTTGTCCATTCCTCCATTATATTTTTAAAGAGGACAAATCACAACTTCTAAACGACAATGGTTTTATTTACATACTATTTTCCTACATTAAACTTGTCTGTTGATTTCCGCTCAAGAAGCTTCAATCAACAGAGTGTCAATTAAAGATTTTGCTTTAACCTATCATTTAAAGTAAATCCGCTTTACTTCGTTTGCCATCCATTCTAGGTTGCTTGGGACTTGTGGAAGGCCGTAGCCGATGTAGAGTGGAGTGGTGACGAAACGTGAGACAACCTTGGCGTAAATTTTATCATCAATATGATGAAAAAACACATTGTAGCTCGTTGCCTTGAATGGAAAATGATTCAGGATATAATGAACCGCTATTTGCAGATAATCCGAAAATGGTTCCTGGTACCTCGAATCATTCATCTCGATATTAAATTCATAAAATCCCACACGTGGTTTGGTGGAAAGCGTAAATCGAGTGCCCTCCTCTTCTGCAATCACAAGCCCTTCAAACATTTCATGGGTAACTTTTTCTTTATAATCAATATCATTTAAGCCAACGATCTGCATATGCGGATGGGCTAGTGTTCCTCCTGATAATGGGCCATGATTTTTGAAAAATATCACCGAACGATAGCGGCCAGTTTCCTCCATTTCAAGCCAATGCTTGATTCCGAACTTTATTAACCGATGCAAATGATCTTTTGAATAAGTTGACAGCTCTGCATGGCAATCGTCCGTTTCAATCAAGACGGTCTGATATGCATTTTCTAAAACCGGGTATTTATTTTTCAATAGAATGATGGGTCCATCCACCGCTAGAAGGTCCGTCAGTTGGTCGCGTTCGCAAAAAGGGCAGGCCTGTTGTTTGTTCCGGATATTTTCTGGCTTTTTGACTCCGATAGAAGTATTAAAATGCAGATGTGTATGTTCCAAAGCGTTTCTCCTCTCGAACGTTATAGTTCTATTTTATGGGAGTCGACCCTTCATTTGCACTTATTTTGTTTAAATGTCGGAGAATTCAATTGACCTAATTGGTAAAATAAACCTAAAATAAAGGTGGATTTCATGAAGTTGCTTTTCTATGCATATCTTTTAAATGTACAGGCTTATTAATATGTAGAAATGAGAGGGGACCTATGTTAACAAAACTGGAAGCACTTATTCTCGGAATTATCCAAGGTTTAACGGAATTTTTGCCCATTAGCAGTACAGGCCATCTTTATTTAGGAAGAAATTTATTTGGGCTACAGGAAGCGGGGCTTTTACTCGATACCATGCTCCATATCGGTACCTTACTCGCTGTTTTCGTTTTTTATAAGGATGAATTTATTAAAATCATCAAAAATCCCTTTAGTAAGTTAACCTTTTTGTTGATTGTAGGTACGATCCCTGCGGTTATTTTCGGTCTTACTTTAAAGGATTACATTGATGAAATTTCCAAGACAGGCGTTACGATTGGCTGGGAGTTTCTCGTTACAGGATTATTCCTGTGGCTCGCAGATTCAGCAAAAAATGGTTATAAGAAAATGGACGATATTAGCTATAAAGATGCGTTGATTATTGGGACTTTTCAAGCGGTAGCCATTATGCCGGCCATCTCTCGTTCAGGTATGACGATAGTAGCAGCACTGTGGCGGAAATTAGATCGAGAAACAGCGGCCTATTTCTCCTTTCTCTTATCAACCCCCGCTATTGCTGGTGCGATTGTGCTACAAACGAAGGATTTGTTGGGCGGCGCTGGTGAGGAAATCTCCTTGTCTGCTTTGCTCGTGGGGATTATCTCTTCTGCCATTTTTGGCTATATTGCCGTTAAATGGATGATTGGTTATTTGAAAAAGAATTCATTAAAACCGTTTGCTATTTATGTATGGGCATTAGGAATTATCGTCTTGTTTTTCCAATTTACAGGGAAGTTTTAATCAGGTGGAGCGGTTTCGCAAATAAAAGGTCTGTTATCGCAAATAAAACATGGATTATCTCAAATAGAATAAATAATAATCACAAAAAAGCAGCTCGAGATGACTCGAGCCGCCTTTTTTTATACTGTTTCAGTCTGTTTTGCCATTTCACGAGCAGCCTCTGCAGCCTGTTCTTTCGCTTTTGCCATAATTTCCGGGATCATTTTTGGAAAATGATCCATTCCTTCTGCAAAAACGGTTTCCATCAATTCAAAGCCAAGGAATTCAAGGGCTTTGCTTAAATAACGGTCGCCCATTTCAAAATCAACCATTTTTCCAGTTGAATAAATGCCTCCGCGTGTTTGAATGTGAATTGCCTTTCTTCCGGTAAGAAGGCCCTCTGCACCGTGTTCAGAGTAGGTAAATGTTTTTCCTGCAATAAATAAACAATCCATAAAGGATTTTAAAATGGCCGGTGCACCAAGGTTCCAGATAGGCGTAACAAATACATAGTAGTCCGCATCAATAAATCGCTCAGCAAGTGCATGCATTTTCTCGATTTTTGTCAGCTCTTCTTCTGTAAGCTGATCTTTTGTATATCCCATAAAGGATAATTTTGCACGTGCATATAGTAAATCCATGTCAATCTGGGGGATATCCATGCTATATAAGTGCATATGTTCAATTTCAACATCCGGCTGTTCCTTTTTAAACTCCTCTAAAAATACTTCCCCAATCTGCATTCCTTTTGAAAGCTTTATATCGTTTTTCGGATTAGCCGTAATATACAAAAGCTTCGACATGTACATCCCTTCCCTTATCCCACAATTTAATATTTCTACTACTATACTACAACAAACTTCCATGCTCACCATTGAACAAAAAGTGAAGTTTGTGATATTTATGTGAAATTTACAGCTCCCTTTGAACATATCGTGACAATTCTACACGAAACCAAACAAAACTTAACAAAACTTAACAAAAATCACAGCTATTATGATAATCTTTTAATAAAGTAAACTTGGAATTGGAAAAGGAGGGTGACGAATGGAAGAAAAGGCATATACGCCCGATGAAGTGGCCCAAATCTTTCAAATCTCTAAACATACGGTTTATGAGTTAATTAAAAGAGGTGAACTGCAGGCATTTAAAATAGGAAACAAAATGAGAATTGAACATGCCGAGCTTGAAAGGTATAAAGAGAATACGAAAGCTCCGGCTAAGAAAAGTCAAGCTGGTCTATCTAACACATTCAGTAATCATTCCCTCTCTATTCGACTATCTGGAAGTCACGATTTTCTTGTCGAACATTTTGCTAAACAGGCTGGCACTGCATTAAATCTACAAATTCAGCCTTCTTACATAGGTAGTCTAGAAGGTCTTATGATGCTTTACCGCGGTCAATGCGATATCGCCGCCATTCATCTATTAGATCCGACATCACAAGAATATAATCTGCCATTTATTCATCAACTTTTTGTCTATGAATCAATCCTTGTCCTTCGATTAGCGGCAAGACAGCAAGGCTTTATCGTTGCAAAGGGCAATCCAAAAAGCATTCTTGATTTCCCTGACCTTGTAAGAAAAGATGTACAATTCATCAACCGTCAAAAAGGAGCAGGAACAAGATTCTTACTTGACTCTAAGCTCTCAAGCTATGGGATTAATCCTAGTAAAATTAACGGGTACGACAATGAAGAATGGAATCATCTTTCTGCAGCTTCCTATATAAGTAGAGGGATCGCAGATGTTGCCTTTGGAATTCAGTCCGCTGCCAGTCATTTAGGACTTGATTTTATTCCAGTTGCCCAAGAAAATTTTGATCTTGTGTTTCGCTTTACGGATGAAAACAAACAAAGCTTGACGGAGTTAATTCAATACCTACAATCCCCTGAGTTCAAAGATAGTTTAACTGATTTAGAAGGTTACTCTATTGGAGATTTAGGAAAAGTGATCTATCAAACTAGTTTACCGGAGGAAACCACATGTTAAAAAACCGCTACATAATCGTTTTATTTGCTTTCATGCTTTTAGTCCTTTCCGCTTGCGGAAAATCCGAAACAAATGATGCTGCTGCTAAGGAGAAGAAAGTAGAACCTAAGGCAGCACCAACCGAGATGATTCTTGCCACAACAACAAGTACACAGGACAGCGGTTTATTAGATGTCCTTATCCCTATGTTTGAAAAGCAAAATAATGTAAAAGTAAAAACCATTGCGGTTGGTACTGGACAAGCGTTAGAGATGGGAACAAAAGGCGAAGCCGATGCCCTTCTTGTGCATGCCCCTGCTGCTGAAAAAGCTGTTGTTGATGCTGGTGACGCCATTAACTACAAACGTGTCATGTATAATGACTTCATTCTTGTTGGTCCAAAAGAAAATCCGGCGGGTGTCAGCGGTGACGACATTGCTGCAGCATTCAAAAAATTAGCTGTTGCTAAAGCAACTTTTGTTTCACGTGGTGATGACTCTGGTACAAACAAAAAAGAACTTGGCATTTGGGCATTAGATAACATTAAGCCTGAAGGTAATTGGTATGTTTCAACCGGACAAGGAATGGGTCAAACCTTACAGGTCGCTGCTGAGAAAAAAGGATACGTCCTAACTGACCGTGCAACGTGGCTTGCTCAGGAAAAAAACTTAGATACTCTTAAAATCGTTGTTGAAGGCGGCAAGGATTTAATGAACATTTATCACGTAATGCAAGTAAATCCTGAAAAGCATGATAAAATTAATAGCAAAGATGCCGAAAAATTTGTAGAATTTATGGTAGATCCAAAAACACAAGACGTCATTGAAAACTTTGGAAAGAAAGACTATGGTCAATCATTGTTTTATAAATATACTGAGTAGATTTTAATAGAGAGGAGGCTGACTAAAAACACTGAGGTCAGCCTCCTTTTAAGACCTGGAGGGCAACTTAGGATGGAACTATTAATAGATGGGCTTAAGAAAGCATTTGAAATGATCTTCTCAGGTGACCCTGAGGTATTTGAAATTACTTGGCTGACTCTAAAGGTCTGTTTAATTTCCATCCTATTTAGCACCCTGCTTGGTCTTCCCCTTGGTATTCTACTTGGATTAACTAGATTTAGAGGCCGCAAATTACTTCTATTATTTATTAATATGGGAATGGGTCTCCCCCCTGTTGTTGCAGGACTTTGGATTACCATGTTTTTATGGCGCTCCGGCCCGTTAGGTGATTGGTCCCTGCTGTATTCACCCACAGCCATTGTCATGGCCCAAGTATTAGTCTCTTTACCCATTATTACAAGCTTAACCTGTTCTGCTTTTCAGCAAATTAATGATAAAATGCTTCTGCAAATTAAAGCGCTCGGAGCAACGAAATGGCAAACATTAGTCATCCTCGTCAAACAATCTAAAATTGCAATTTTAGCTGCGGTAATGGCTGGCTTTGGCCGGGTCATTGCTGAGGTGGGTGCCGCCATGATGGTAGGTGGTAATATCCAAGGCGACACCCGTATATTAACCACTTCGATTGTGATGGAAGTGTCGAAAGGAAATTTTGATATTGCCCTCGCTCTCTCGTTTATTTTATTAACCGTTGCCCTATTGATTACAGCGATTTTAACCTTTTTACAGCAAAGGAAGCGATTTTCATGAGCCCATTAATCGAGCTGAAAAACCTCACCTTTACAGCCCATGGTAGAACCATTCTCAATATTCCTGAGTTTCACATTCATGAAGGGGAATTCGTCGGCATTATGGGACCGAATGGGGCGGGAAAAAGTACACTGCTAAAGGTACTCGCTTTTCTTGATAATCAAACGAACGGTGAGATTCTTTACCGTGGACAGTCCATCCCGAAAGGAAATGTTCCGCTAGAATTACGAAGGAAATTCTCAATTGCCCTCCAGCAATCCTTACTTTTAGATGCAACTGTTTTTCACAACATCGCCATTGGCTTAACCTTACGAAAGGTTCCAAAAAGCGACATTAAGGAAAAAGTGGCTTATTGGATGGAGGTATTCGGTATCACGCATCTCACGAAAAAAAATGCACTCTATTTATCCGGAGGCGAGGCGCAAAGGGTGAATTTAGCACGTGCTATGATTGTGGAACCCGAAATTCTTTTTCTCGATGAACCTTTTTCCGCTTTAGATTTTCCGACAAAAATAAGGTTAATGGAGGATTTCAAGCGAATTATTGAAGAAGCAAAAACCACGGCAGTGTTTGTCAGCCATGACTTAATGGAGATTCACTATCTTACCAAACAGCTTACCATTATTGCCAACGGTGAAGTGAAGCAAACCGGCCCCACTTCTCGGGTCCTCGAACATCCGAATGCCGCCACCGCTCCCTTCTTAAATGAATGGAAAAAATTCTTTCCCGTCGCACGTTAAACGGCAGCTCCATGAGGGCTGCCTTTTTCGTTTGATTAAAAACGACGAGAGGAATAAAATATGGTAGAAGTTAACTTTTTACAGATACATATTAACCTGTGGTTTAAAGGGGGAGTTCATTCCATGAAATATGCAATTATAACCGGTGCATCAAAGGGGCTAGGCGAAGCGATTGCAAAACGCCTCATTCAAGAACAAATTGCCGTCGTTTCTGTTTCTAGAACAGAAAACGAGGAAATGAAACAATTGGCGGCCGAAAATGGCCTATTTTATCAGCACTATGTCTGCAATCTCTCTTTGGAAAAAGAAGTACAGGAAGTATTTATGGAGATTGCCCACTGGATTTTTGAAAAGAATCCTAAAGAGATTCTTCTTTTTAACAACGCAGGCGTTATCGAACCGATCCAGACTGTCGGAAATTTAGATCAAACGCCGATTATCCGTAATATCCAAGTTAATTTAATTGCACCGATCATTATAACCAATCTCTTTTTTAATAAAGCGCAGGTCACAAATACAGCAGTACAGGTCATCAATGTAACCTCCGGGGCAGCCGTTCGTTCAATCGAAGGCTGGAGTGTGTACTGCAGTTCTAAAGCGGGCATTAATATGTTTACACAGACAGCAGCACTCGAACAAGCTGAACTGAAGACTAACAACAAAATCATTGCCTTTAGTCCAGGAGTCATGGATACCAACATGCAAGCTACCATTCGCTCTTCCTCAAAAGATGCGTTTAAAGATTTGGAGCGCTTCAAGGAATTCAAGGAAAAAAATACTCTCTTACAGGCAGACACCGTGGCCAATGCATTAGTAGACTTACTGTTAAGCGGGAATATTGAAAGTGGAAAAGTGTACAATATTAATGAACTATTAAAGTAAGCAAAGAGGCCTTGCATCTAGCAAAGGCCTCTTTTAGTCTTCTTGTGGAAACCATAAGGTTATGCTGGTTCCCTTATTTAGTTTACTTTTTACTTTGATTAATCCTTTGTGGGCATCCATTAAGGCCTTCACAATGGAGAGACCAATGCCGACCCCGCCTGTTTTGCGGTCTCGTGATTTGTCGCCGCGATAGAACCGTTCGAATATATGCGGGATATCATCTTCGGCCATGCCAGAGCCTTCATCTTGAATTTTGAAGCCAACATAGCCTTCCTTATCCGTTTGCACAGAAAGGGTAACATTCTTCCCTTCTGGTGTATATTTCAATGCATTATTAAGTATGTTTGAAAGGATTTGCATGAGCTTGTCTTTGTCCGCCTCAAACAATTCCTCTTGTTTCGGTTCCTCGATGTGAAGATGAACACCCTTTTCCTTAAAAATAGGCATAAACATTTCGTACAATGCCTCTAATACACTACCAGCCTCTAATTCTATTTTTTCCAGCCTAATTTGCGGATTTTCAGCAGCGAGTAATTTTTCTAGTTCATTCACTAGTCTTACTAACCGCATCAGCTCTTCGTGACTTACCTGTAAACGCTGTGGTGTTGGCTCCCAAATTCCGTCCTGAAAGGCTTCAATTTGACTTCTTAAAGTCGCTAAGGGCGTCCTTAATTCATGGGCCAAATCACCCGTAAACTGCTTCCGAAGCATTTCTTCCCTCGCCAAGGATTCTGCAAGGTTATTAAATGAGATAGCAATTTGTTTCACTTCTGTAGGCAGACCTGACAATGGGATTCGAATGTCCAAATTATGCTGCTGAAGTTCATTTGCGGCAAAAGATAGCTTCTTTAAACCAGATGTCAGCTTTTTTGAAAAAAGCATGCTGAAGACGATGGCTAGAACAATCGTTAAACATACCGCTGCGTAAATATAGAGTTGGATAGATTGGATAAACGTATATTCATCATCAATTAAGCCTTTAGGATAAATGGCCACCAGTTTTCCAATGATGGTATTATTCACCTTCAGTGTATAGGATTTGGAATGCCACTCCTCCCCATCCGGTGCTGGTTCAGTCAAACCGAAGCTATTCAGCATGCTCCGAATGTTAGAAGAATCCATCTGCAGTTGTCCAAACCGATCATATAATTGAAAATAAAGCTGATCAGTCATTGCATGCTCATGCAACAGACCATACACAGGATCACTGGTAAAATGTCCATTCTTCCTATAATCCTTCTCAATTTCCGTGATAATCCGATCAATCTTCTTTTCTCTGTTGTGGTCTAAATAACTATTAAAGCTCTCTTCAAATCCATATTGAATAAAAAAGCTGACGATTAAGATTCCGATCATAGAAATCAAAACTAAATAAAAAAGGATTTTAGACCGGAGTGTTTGCAGCATCTAGTACCCCTCCAAATTTATAGCCCATCCCAAAAACAGTAACGATGAAATCCGGCTGTCGTGTATCTTGCTCTATTTTTTTGCGGAGGTTTTTAATATGTGTATCCACACTGCGTTCATAGCCTTCATAGTACATGCCCTCGTCCTGAATTTTCTCTAATAAGTCCATTCGACTGTATACACGACCTGGATTTTCCGCCATATTCGTTAATAGCTTGTATTCGATTGGTGTTAATGTCACATATTCTCCGTTTACTTTGACTTCTTTCTTTATAATGTCTACCACTAGTTTTTTTTCGTTGAATTCAAGGAGTTGTACTTTCTCCGTCTTTTTGACACGCCTTAAAATTGCCTGAACGCGTACAACCACTTCCCGAGGACTAAATGGCTTCGTTAAGTAGTCATCTGCACCCATAACAATTCCGTTGATTCGGTCATCCTCTGCCGATTTGGCCGTAAGCATCAGAATGGGAACATCTGATTCTTTCCGTACGAGCCGGCAAACCTCTTCCCCAGAAATATCGGGCAGCATAAGGTCTAATATAATTAAGTCAGGGTTTATGCTTTTTGCCTTCTTTAAAGCATCTATTCCATTATCAGCACTGTGAATTTCATAGCCTTCTCTCTCTAAGTAGGCCTCGAGAACTTCTATAATTCTACGTTCGTCATCCACTAATAATATTTTCATTATAATCACTCCCCATATCTTTACTATATCATCTTGGGTCTGTGATTTTTGTAACTTCACAAATTCGCTACAACTTAGTCAAAACATCTTCAATTTTTAAAAATTAGCTACAATAAGAGTCCCCTTCTATTCTAATGTTGTAGTATTCTAAGGGGAGTGAGGTGCTGAATAGAATGAATAAAATATCATTTAAAATAGGCTTGCTTTTCTTCTTAGCCATTTTTCTACTAGAAACGATTTCGATGTTCTTTTTGCATAATAATATTATTCATTCCCGCGTGCATGAGGAATTGTCTGCGCTCCAGACCAGGGGGAATAACCATCGGGAAGTATTAGAGGCTTCCTTCCATGATGAAACAATTAGACATATTGCTATGATGGAAGCCCAGACAGATACACAGGTAATCCTTACGAAACCAGATGGCGCCATTTATATGTCATCAAATAAAGTAACGGATGAAATGAAGCAAATTCTCCGTAATACACCGAAGAAGATACCACATGAAGGACTGATCTTAGAAGACAATTGGAAAAATGCTACGTATATTGCTTCAATTAGTCCTGTTGTCATTGATCAACAGATTGATGGCTATGTATACATGTTCCAAAATACACAAAAAATTAAAGACTTAATCTCCGGACTTAACCAGCATTTTCTGCTTGCAGGACTGCTTTCTCTATTATTTATGATTATCATCATTGTGTTTTTGACCCGAGTGGTCACACATCCGCTAATTAAAATGAGTGAGGCGACCAAACGAATCAGTAAAGGTGACCTCAGCGTCTCTTTGCCAAAGTTGGGGAAGGACGAAATCGGGGATCTGGGGGAGTCCATTCAAGTCTTAGCGAGTGATCTAGAAATTTTAAAGAATGAACGAAATGAATTCCTAGCAAGTATCTCACACGAGCTGCGAACGCCATTAACTTATATTAAGGGCTATGCAGATATCGCTCGACGTAAGGAAACGAATGAACAGGATCGGAAACAGTATTTAAACATTATCCATGAAGAGTCACTGAAGTTATCCAACCTAGTAAAGGAACTTTTTAATTTGGCGAAAATGGATGAAAATACATTCTCTATTGAAAAGGAAGAGGTTCATCTACGTCCCTATTTCCAAGGAATCATTGAAAAAGTTTCTCCAGCACTGAAAGAACAGCATATGGACCTTTTTCTTGATTGCCCGGATGATCTTTATTTATCGATTGACCAGATCCGATTTGAACAGGTCATTCTAAATCTGCTGGATAATGCGCGGAAATATTCGGAGCCTCATACCAAAATTAGACTTGGGGCGAAACAGATTAGTGGAAAAATTCATATACGATTACAAGATGAAGGGAAAGGTATTCCTGAAAAAGATTTACCTCGCATCTTTGAACGCTTCTATCGTGTGGATAAATCAAGAACCCGGGCTCTTGGCGGATCGGGGCTTGGACTCGCCATTGTGAAACAGTTGGTCGAGGCCCATGGTGGAACTGTGGAGGTAACTAGCAGCCCGAATGAAGGGACGACATTTGAAATAATCATTTAAATAAAAGCTGTGTAAAAGAACATTGTTGATTTTTATACCCTGTTGAATGGAGCGGAAGGCGCGAAGACTCCTGTGGGAGTACGGTTCAGGGGAGACCCCGCAGGCGTGAGCGCCGAGGAGGCTCGCCGAAACGCCCACGGAAAGCGAAGCGCCTGGAGCGGAAATCAACAGACAAGTTTAACAAAGCCTAAATAAAAACTCCTTATCAAGCTGATTGATAAGGAGTTTTTGTTGTTTATTCTACTTTCTTTTTCACTTCGTCTGTTAATTCCTCAATACTTTTTCTCACATTGCCTTTACCTGAATAGTTTTCAATAAGTTCTTTCACATCAATTCCGCTTGAAGCCTTTAAGGATTCCTGAAGGCTCGCCATTAGATTCGTGGCGTAGCTGGTGATTTTATTGGCACCGCCGTTTTCACCTGAGCCACCGCCCGTATCCACAACCGTAATTTTATCGATATTAGCTAATGGAGCAGCCACTTGCTTCGCATATTCTGGGAGCATTTTAATGACCATATCCAAGATTGCCGCTTGCCCGAATTGCTCGAACGCTTCGGCAATTTTTTCTTTCGCTTCTGCTTCTGCCAAACCTTTTAAGCGGATAATTTCGGCTTCCGTTGAACCCTGTGCCTTTTGTGCTTCTGCTTTCGCCAAACCATCTAAGCGGATTCTCTCTGCTTCCGCCTTTGCCATGGCTTCAATCCGGTATTTATTTGCTTCTGCTTCCGCCATTTGCTTCGCTTTATCCGCTGCTGCTGATTGCTCAACAGAGTAACGGTCAGCATCGGCCTTCTTCTTCACTTCGGAATCATATTGGCGTTCGCGACGCTGAATTTCTTTCTCTTCCAGTTCAATTTGCTTTTGTCTTTCTATAATCTTGATTTGCATTTCTTGCTCCATTACCTCTTGCTTCGAACGTGCACTTTCAAGATCATACGCTTGGTCTGCACGGGCTTTGGCAATATCTTGCTCACGGCGGAAATCAGCGACTTTCAGCTGATTCGTTTTCTCTGCTTCAGCGATTTCTGTTGCCCGCTCCAGTTCACTGCGTTTTGCTTCCTTAGCGGCTTCCGCTTTTTTAATCCGTGTTTCTTTCTCCGCCTCGGCAGTAGCAATATCGGCATCCCTTTTTACTTGCGCAATACGCGGCTTACCAAGTGAGTCGAGGTAGCCATTTTTATCACGAACATCTTTAATAGTGAACGAGACAATGACTAACCCCATTTTCGCTAGATCCTGTGATGCCACCCTTTGGACCTCCTGCGAAAACTTGTCACGGTTTTTATAAATTTCTTCCACCGTCATCGAGCCAAGAATCGACCGTAAATGACCCTCAAGGACTTCTCTTGCTTCGTTTTCACGATCTTCCTTCGGCTTGCCAAGAAACTGTTCAGCAGCCGTTGCGATTTCACTAATAGAACCGCCAATTTTAATAATTGCGACACCATCAGCCATAACCGGCACACCTTGCTCTGTATAGACCTCAGGAGTGGTTACCTCGAGTTTACTAGAAAGCAAGCTAATCGGCTTTGCTTGTTGAAATACTGGTAAAATAAAACTACCTCCGCCGCGGATAATCTTGATTTTGTTTCCTGATTCGTCGACATGTACACTCCCGTTACCGAGGAAGCTACCTGTTATGATAAGTGCCTCGTCAGGTCCAGCTGTTCTATACTTTGTGATAAACACGCCAATTAAAGCAATAAGAATAAGTGCGACAATACCGATAATAACCCAGATAATGCTAAATTCCATCTCTTAAAACCCCCTCTAAATAAAACTCTCTAATTCTTGATGAACAGTGACTTCAAGTACCCCATTATTTACCTGCACGACAAGTACAGTTGTTCCATTCGGGATTTGCTCTCCATCAAAGCTTGATGCTGGTTTGGCAATTCTTCCACTTGTACTATCAATCATTACTTCCCCAAAGCCATCAGCAGGGATAGGTGTGATTACGGTCCCTATTCGTCCCCTTAAGTCTGATTCTTTATAGACCAGAGACTCCTCCGCAGAGGATAATGGTACGAGTACAAATACATTTAATAAGGTGACGATCATAAAAGCGGCAACTGCTGAGATTCCTAAAATGAGTAAATAATGTAGGGATGATAGCTTTTCAAACAAATAGCCGCTAGCAGATAAGACCGTGATAAAGGCAAAGATTAAGACTGGATTGAGAAAGTGAAGTCCCCCATCACCCGCTCCGTGGAAATGAAAGACATCTGCAAACAAGACATACAGAATGGTTAATACTCCCGAGATAATCAAGCCATACAAATAAATGGTTTCCAAAGAAATGCTAAAAGGTTCCAAAGGCATCAGTCCCTTCTTATGTAGGTACCATATTTACGTTTGAATGTGGAAAAAGTTTCATTTTTCTTCAAATATTTACCTAATAATTATAAATTCAACATTGAAACTTAGTATCCTGCAGTAGGATGAGGAGATATTATGAACAATTTTCCTGCCAATTTTGCGATTGGCTCATTTTGGGGAAACATTGGCTTATATTTTGGGTAGATTGGCTCATTTTGTGGGAGATTGGCTCATTTTTGAATCGGATTGGCTCATTTTCAAAGGGTAATGGCTATTTTTCCAAATACTAGAAATATCAACAACAAAAAAGTGCCATAGCTCCCCGAGCTACAGCACCTTACTGAATCATATTCAAAAACTTCCTGGTTCGTTCTTCTTTTGGCTGGGTGAAGATGACCTCTGGCTTATCTCTTTCGACCACTACACCTTGGTCCATAAAAATGACCTCATCTGCCGCTTCACGGGCAAATCGCATTTCATGGGTGACCACAATCATTGTCATACCTTCTGCGGCAAGATCCTTCATAACCTTTAAAACTTCACCGACAAGCTCGGGGTCAAGCGCAGATGTTGGTTCATCAAATAGCATGACCTCTGGCTCCATTGCGAGCGCCCTGGCAATCCCGACGCGCTGTTGCTGGCCGCCTGAAAGCTGTGCAGGGTAATAGTCCACCTTATCCCCAAGACCCACCTTCTCTAATAGAGACAGAGCCTTTTTTCGAGCAGCCTCTTTACTTTCACCCTTCACCACCACTGGTCCTTCCATCACGTTCTCAAGGGCCGTTTTATGTGGGAAAAGATTATAATTTTGAAACACCATTCCGGTTAATCGCCGGAACGAGGATATATTTTTTTTCGCAACTGGCTTTGAAAAATCAAGACTCTGACCTTCGATGGAAATAATCCCTTTTGTAGGAGTTTCCAGCACATTCAAGCAGCGAAGCATAGTCGTCTTTCCGGAACCGGACGGCCCGATGACAACCACCACTTTTCCCTTCTCCACCTCAAGGTCAATTCCCTTTAACACTTCTAATTGACCAAATTGTTTATATAGACCTTTAATTGAAATCATCGTAAAACTCCCTTTTTTCCGTTAATCCCCATGCTAAGCTCCATATCGATCCAGTCTTCTTTCCATAAAACCTTGAAGGACGGAAAGGAAAAAGCAAATGACCCAATAAAGGAGTGCCGCTTCGGAATAGACCAATAAAAATTCATAATTGGTTGAAGCAATCTCCTGAGCGCGGCGAAACATTTCAGTTACGAGCACAAGTGAAGCAAGTGATGTATCCTTTACAAGACTGATAAAGGTATTCGATAAAGGCGGAATGGAAACTTTGGCTGCCTGTGGCAGAATAATTCTTCTTAATGCTTGCGTATAGGACATGCCAATGGAATACCCCGCTTCCCACTGCCCTTTCGGAATAGAAAGAATCGCTGCCCGGATAATTTCTGATGCATATGCACCTACACTAAGAGAAAATCCAATGACCGCAGAAATAAATGGATTAAGGGTAACACCTAGATTAGGAAGTCCATAAAAAATAATAAATAATTGCACTAACAACGGTGTTCCTCGAATCGCTGAAACATAGACCCTAGCAATACTTTGCAATACCTTTACATGAGAAATCCTAGCTAATGCTGTCAGCACAGCCAAGGTTAATCCGCAAATAAAGCTAATAATGGTCAACGGTATCGTATTTAAAATAGCTCCCTCCAGCATAGGCTGAAGGGAACTTTTAGCGATATCAAATAACTTTTGTGCTCTTTCTGGGTCAGTAAAAATACTATTTAAGTACATCTTCACCAAACCATTTCTCTGAGATTTTTTTATACGTACCATCATCGATGATATCTTTTAACACCTTATTCACTTCATCCACAAGCGTATCGCTTTTCTTTCTAAACATAAATCCGCTAGTTGAAGCATCATCACTAGTTGCAGCGACCTTAACCGGTGCATCTGGCTTACTCTTTTTAAAATCTAAGAATGTTAGCTTATCATTGATGGTTACATCGACACGTTTTTGAGCAAGCAGTTCAACCGCTTGTTGGAAGCCTTCTACACCAACAATATTAGCTCCCAGTTTTTTCGCCATATCTGCATAGTTACTTGTCAAGGACTGAGCAGAATTTAATCCTTTGATGTCTTCAAAGGCTTTTACCTTATCATTGTCCTTGCTTACAATTAATACGGCAGATGACGTAATGTACGGATCAGAGAAATTATATTTTTCCTGACGGTCTGGGCGAATTCCTACTTGGTTTGCAATCATATCAAAACGCTTGGCATCCAGTCCGGCGAACATCGCATCCCACTGTGTTTCTTTGAATTCAGCCTTAACACCCAGACGCTTAGCGACTTCTTGTGCAAGTTCCACATCAAATCCAGTTAAGTTTCCACTTGTATCATGGAAGGTAAATGGTGGATATGTACCCTCAGTACCAATAGTAATCGTTCCATCAGCTTTTATTTTTTTCAATAAGTCCCCGTCAGCTTTTTCAGCTGTCTTTTTATCTGAATCCTTTTTATCTTTATCAGCATTCTCGTCTTTACCACATGCTGATAGAACAAACATAAAGCTTAATAAGAGTGCAAATAGTACAGTTAACTTTTTCAATCTTAAAACCCCCTAATCCTGATAGTTATTGTAGGATTTAATTATCATATTACATCCATTCCTATCTGTCAAAAGAAATAATTGTTAGGAATCAAAATTATTTTGCCCTTTTTATATAAAAAAAACCTATCAGAGAATCCCTGATAGGTTAGTTATTTATGCGGCCTTTTGTTGCGCCTTATTCGTCCTTGTCTTTTTCAAGAGTGGTCCGTAGAATAGTATTCCGCTTGCTAATAGGATCATTCCGTACATGAATGTTTTCATATCCGCCGTTCCTGCGATGATGACCCAAACCGAATAAATGGTTGAAAGCAGAGCGATGATTCCATCTGTGATTCTGGATTTATCCCCATTATAGGTATCTCCTGTAACAACTAATTTCAGTTGATAGACAGACGAGATAAAGTATGGAACTAAATACGATAAAGTGGCAATGACAATAACAAAATCAAATGCACCTGAGATTGATTTTGAAATCGTAGAGAAAATGAACAATTGACCTAAACCGTTTGAAACAATCATTGAAAAGACTGGTATACCTTTTTTATTTTCTTTTAAGAAAGCTGGAAGGAACAAGCCCTGTTTTGCTGCTTGATACGGAACCTCTGCACTTAACATTAACCAACCAATCGTTGATCCAAATAAGCTGATTAGTCCCACTGCTGCTAACACTTTCCCACCAATTGGTCCTAGTACAGTAGAAATCGCATCAATTAATGGCTTATCCGAGTGAATAAGTGTGTTTTGGTCTAACATCCCCATCACTAAAGTACTGATTCCGATGTATATTCCAAGCGCAATAATTAATCCAAGTATTGTCGCACGTTTGACGTCTGTCTGTTTTCTCGCACGTGAGGCAAAAACGACTGCTGATTCCACACCAATAAATGCCCATAAGGTATTAACTGCTGCGTTGTTAATTTGTTTCATCATACTAATCGAGTGACCAGCGTCATCGAGTCTTTCTGCCATGAATGGAAGCATGTTACTTTTTTCAAACGCAAACAAACCAACGATAATAAATAAGATAAATCCTGCAACCTTAGCTGCCGTAGCTAAAAAGTTTAATTTACCGGCACTTTCCATCCCGCGAAGAATAATGGTGTGTGTTCCCCATAATAGAATAGAACATACGATAAAGGTTAAACCATTCCCCACCTTAAGTGTAAAGTTACCAATGGTGAACCAGTCTGCCTGGCTTGTTAAAATCGGGAAAAAAGTAGATAAATATCCAGCAAAGGTAGTAATCATAGCTACGTTCCCTGCTAAGTTCCCGATCCAATAACCCCAAGTAGACATAAACCCTGATAAAGTAGATGCATGTGAACCTTGTTTAAACAAATCTTTTGCATATATTTGCGGTCCGCCTTGTAATTTAGGTTTACGTACCGCCAAGTTTCCGAATACGAGCGCAGTCATTAATACACCAAGACCAGTTACAAGCCATGCAGCAATAACGCCAGCAGGACTTGCTGATTCTGATAAAGAACGTGGAAGCATAAAAATACCCGAACCAACCATGTTACCAACAACCAGTGCGGTTAGTACCCAGAAACCTAACTTATTTGCTTTCCCCATGCTGTTAACACCTCTCCGATGAAATGTATATTTTTATTGTGCAATAATTTTTGAAGTCGACAATTCATTGTATAAATATTAATAATCAACGGTTTCTAATATAGGATGATTCAGACTTTATGTCAATAGGAAATTTTATCTTAGTAAAGTGTTAAATCGTTGAAAATACCAAAAAAAAATAGTAAGTAATCAAACGTCGTGATCACATTACTATTTGAATATGCTCTATAGAACAGTTCCATTATATCTTCAATATGTTGTTTATCAAATATGAGGTTAATGGAAAATAGGATAGTTTTCGCCATTATATCCATCTCATCATTTTCGGCTCTTCTTCATCCTTATCTTCCTCATCGTATTCTTCTTCAGCGATCTTCCGATTTGAAAAATAAAAACTCTTTAAGATGAAATAGAAACCAAGTGTTTTAAAAATATGGCCCAAAAAATTATCCAGATCAAATACACTTTGATAGATGGTAAAAACTAGCTCGGTTAACAGTAAGTAAACAAAAGCAAGCGCCAGCGCAAGTATCGCTTCACTTTTTTCTAGATGATATTGATACAATGTCCTAATTAAAGAGACAAAAAGAATAAAACTGATCCCATATTCGATTCCATTTTTCAATAGGGTGGTTCCTTTACCTTCTACCATCAAGATAGGCAAGTTTTTTTCATAATAAATAACTAAGAAGCTGACAGTTAGTGCAATGATTATTCCAGCTAGTAAAGTCAGCGGGCGGTAATCCCTTGATAATTTTCGTTCAGGAATGAATAGGGTAGCTAAAATGAATAGTGACTGAAAAGTTCGTGCAGAAACCCAAAACCAGGTGGCTTTCGCGACAGAGCTTTCAGTAAAAAAATAAGGCATCCCTTTAAAGGATAAGGTGTGGAGCAGGTCAAGTGTCCCTACTATAAAGAATGTAAAAGATAAGAGGAGCATTCGACTGGACTGATTCTTCTCAAAGCTTTTCAATCCATACAAAAGTATAGCTGCAGAAATAGCGATGCTAAAGCTCTCTAAAAGCGTATGAAAACCAACATAGTTCGCGGGGTTATAAAAGACAGCAATTTGCGCTTGAAATACATGAATCATCATTAGTAAAACGATGGCCAAAACCGAAAAGATTAGAAATCTCCCTTCCGTTATTTTCACACCGGTTACACCACCTTTGACATCTTGTTTTACTTTATTATAAAAGCAGTTGACTACAAATGACGGTCATACTTGTAGCTGTTTTATGAATTTTACAAAAAAAGAGGCTGACTCATAAGGGGTCTGACACCACTAAAAATGCAATATCTAGACTAGATTTCACTAGGTTTTAACTAGATATTGAATTGTGGGGTCTGACACCTTTGTTTTTGAGTCAGCCTCTTTTGGTTTATTTCCACCAGTCGTCAAACATAGTAGCAGGCATCTGACGCTTGTGCTCCGTCATGAGATATCGTTTTTCCACTTTTTCAGCCACTTCTTTGGAGACAGGTTTTCCTTCTAGATAGTCATCCAATTCATCATAAGTGATTCCTAATTCTGTTTCATCTGCCTGACCAGGTTTTTGATCGAGGAGGTCTGCCGTTGGAACTTTTAAATAAAGACGCTCATCTGCACCAAGTTCTATTAGCAAGGCCTTCCCTTGGCGTTTGCTTAATCCAGTCAACGGCAGGATGTCCGCTCCACCGTCTCCATACTTGGTATAAAAACCAGTCACTGCTTCTGCTGCATGATCGGTCCCAATAACAAGCAGCCCCTCCATACCGCCGATTGCATATTGGGCAATCATTCTCATTCTCGCTTTTACATTTCCTTTATGATAATCACTTAATGGCTCCCCATCAATGCTAGCGTTATATTCATTTTGAACCTCGTCCACGGCTGTTTTTATATTAAAAACATGCTCACGGTCTGCACGGATAAAGGCTAATGAACGCTGTGCATCCTCCTCATCTTTTTGCAAGCCATATGGAAGACGAACAGCAATAAACAAAGCATCTTTTCCTTCACTTCGCAATTCTTCCACTGCCAACTGTGCCAATCTTCCAGCGAGTGTAGAATCTTGACCACCGCTAATCCCTAGTACATATCCCTTAGCCTTGGTTTGTAGCAGGTAATTTTTCAAAAAGTCGATTCTCTTACGAATCTCCTCTTTTGGTTCAATGTTCGGAGTAACATGTAAATCCTTCATAATTTGTGCCTGTAAATCCATTGATTGTACCTCCTGACCAGATATTGATATATGTAATGTACCACAACTACGTTTCATTCGCTTATTATTTAACTGCTTGTTCTGGGTATGCGGACAATCATCTTTCATTTTTAAAAATAAGCTATGTTAAGGAACATTGCTGATTTTTATACCCTGTTGATTGGAGCGGAAGGCGCGAAGACTCCTGTGGGAGTACGGTTCAGGGGAGACCCCGCAGGCGCAAGCGCCGAGGAGGCTCGCCGAAACGCCCACGGAAAGCGAAGCGCCTGGAGCGCATATCAACACACAAGTTTAACAAAGCCAAATATAAATTAAAAATAGGACAGTGATGAGCATGTCGTTTTCAATAAGTATCGGCTGTTTCAAAGTAAATTCTATCAATAATAATGCAAATATTAATGTGGGACCAACAGTTCAAGACAGTAATACGGCAAATAGTAAACAAGTTGGCTGTACGATTAACTTTGGTGACCACTGCACAATTGTATCCAAACATGTATTCCAAAGTGTAAGCAAGGATTTTGAAGTAAACAAATAATTCCACATCGAAGGGTAATAGGTTTATAATCTATTACTATCGTGGCCATACTAACAAAAAATATGCCCGTGACCATCTACTAATTATGTTGTAGGGGTGCAAAAGTGAGGAGTTATGATAATGGAAGCAAAGACTTGTAATGAATCTAGAGTAGTAAGAACGAGCAGGATTTTCCCTAATGATGTCAACAACCATAATACGTTGTTTGGCGGTAAGTTAATCAGTGATATTGATATGATTGCTTCGATTTCAGCGGTTAGACATTCCCGGGCTGAATGCGTAACGGCGTCGATTGATTCGGTCGATTTCCTCAGCCCAATTACGCCGAAGGACTCGGTATGCATTGAGACGTTTGTTTCCTATACAGGAACTTCGTCAATGGAGATTTTCGTCAAAGTCATTGCCGAGAACCTGATGTCAGGTGATAGAAAAATTGCAGCCACCGCCTTTTTAACGTTTGTTGCGTTAGATGACAATGGTAAGCCAACAAAGGTCCCTTCTATTATTCCTGAAACAGAGGAAGAGAAGAAGCTATTTGAAACGGGGAAAGATCGGGCGGAAAAGCGGAAAGAACATCGAAAGAGCAGTAAGGAACTGGCCGGGGTTTTTACCACGATCAAGCCTTGGGAATAAAAAAAGTTCGCGAAATTTTCGCGAACCTTTTTTATTAGGAACCCTACTCCGGATTTAATTCACTCTTGCTCTTCCAGGTCATGACTCCATCTTCTTCATCAATCTCGATTGTTACATCCACGACCCCTTTTTCAGCCATGATTTTTTCTTCTAAACGGTCCTTAATATCATCGGCAGCTGCAACAGTTAATTTCGGATCCACTTCAATTTCCAATTCAACGTGAAGGTCTTCTCCCTCTTTGATGACCGTAATCCCTTGAATATCCTTCACATCAGGGTCAGCCATAACAAGTGCTCCTATTTTATTCTCCATCTCTTCATCTGCTTGTCCTATGACACCTGCAGCATTATCTAAAAACACCTTACCCACCACGAAAAACATCATCGCCCCGATGATCATAGAAGCGATTCCCTCTAGTTGGTGCAAATCGGTGTAATGAGATATAACAACCGCAATTATCGCTAACAAACCACCCAACGTTGCAACCAAATCCTCCATGAATACGAGCTTTGTGGCAGGCTTCGCTCTACCCAAATTAGCAAAGCTTTTTCCAAACACACTTAGACCGCTTGCTTCCACCTCAATTTCATGCAAGATTTCCTTCATCGCCTTAAACAGGACAAACGTTTCCAAAAGCGTTGCCACCGCAAGAACTATAATATTAATGGCGAAACCACCAGACTCGGTTGGATGTACCACATGGTGATAGCCTTCTTTTATTGTTTCAAAGGCCATGATTCCAACGATTAGGACAGCCCCTAAAAGGACAAGATTGACTAAACGGCCAAATCCATTTGGATATTTTTCTGTAGGTGCCTTTTTACTTAAAGCGGAGCCGATAAAAACAAAGAACTGATTGGCGGCATCCCCTAAACTGTGCATCGTTTCAGCAAACATCGCGACATTTCCAGTATACATAAAGGCTACACCTTTAATAATTGAAATGACCGAATTAATAATAGCTGCGAGCATGGCTGACTTATTTCCACGCTTTAATAATTGAAATATTTCTCCCATCGTATCCTCTTTTCTTTGCTAAAGTATGTACTCTTACTATTTTCAAAAATAACATATTTCATGATAAATAACTTGATGGACTTTTCAGGAAAAGGAAATTTTTTAAAATTAATGTTATTATGGATAAAAATGACAGGAAGTTGAGGTCGCTAGATGAACTTAGATGAATTAATGCAAAAGCTCGAGGAACTTGGATCCGAACAGACAAAGAAAACATTTATGAATCATGGTGCGAAGGGAACTTTCTTTGGTGTGAAAGTGGGAGATTTAAAAAAGCTTATAAAATACGTGAAAAAGGATCAAGAATTAGCTTTGGCACTTTACAACACAGGTAATCATGACGCTATGTATTTAGCAGGACTTTCTGTAAATCCAAAGCTGGTAGAAAAAGAAACGCTTCAGGAGTGGGTGAAGAACGCCAACTGGTATATGCTTGCGGAATATACGGTGGCAAGCGTGGCGGCTGAAAGTAATTTCGCCATGGAACTGGCAAGGGAATGGATGAAATCAGAAGGAGAGATGACCGCCGTTGCCGGGTGGAGTACATATTCTAATTATTTATCGATTACACCTGATGAAAAGCTGGACCTTGCGGAAATACGCACGCTCTTGAAACAGGTTGAAACAACGATCCACTCAGAAAAGAATCGTGTTCGTTATGTGATGAATAATTTTGTCATTTGTGTTGGAGCTTATGTTTTGGATCTTTACGAAGAAGCAATCCGGGTTGCCGGAGTAATTGGGAAAGTCCATGTAGATGTTGGAAACACTGCCTGTAAGGTACCGCTGGCTACCGATTATATTAAAAAGATTGAGCAGCGTGATAAAATTGGGGTCAAGCGGAAGACTTGTATCTGTTAAGTGGAGTGGGAATTTTAAAAAAAGTGAGCTAAAGTCGATGTAGACTTGTTCTACTTTTACTTTTCCTTCAAAAACGCGAGCTAAAGTCGATGTAGATTCGCTCTACTTTTACTTTCTCTTCAAAAAAACGAGCTAAAGTCGATGTAGACTCGTTCTACTTTTACTTTTCCTTCAAAAAAGCGAGTTAAAGTCGATGTAGACACGCTCTACTTTTACTTTTCCTTCAAAAAACGGGCTAAAGTCGATGTAGACTCGCTCTACTTTTACTTTTCCTTTAAAAAAACTGGCTAAAGTCGATCTAGACTCGCTCTACTTTTACTTTTCCTTTAAAAAAACGGGCTAAAGTCGATCTAGACTCGCTCTACTTTTACTTTTCCTTCGAAAAAGCGAGCTATAGTCGATGTAGATACGTTCTACTTTTACTTTTCCCTTAAAAATGTGAGCTAAAATCGATGTAGACACTTTTTGAGCAAAAAAATCAAATTAAAAAGGGTCGCTTAGCTTTATAATTCTACGCGACCCAATGTTCCATCTATTAAACGTTCCTTAAAACCAAATACAAGCGCTCATTTCTTGTATTTTGCTCGTCCGCCGTTGCTAAATCATACTTCTTCAGCAAATGGAACACTTCGTTCAAAAGCTCCTGAGAATGCTCACCTGCAAAGAACTGATCAAATAATTGCTTCATGCCCTCCGGTAAAAATTCAGCCTGAGACTCGTACTTACTTTTCACATCTTCTTGTGTATGGTTCAACTTACACTCGCCCAACTTACATCCTCCTCAAAACTACATCATACCCCTAGCATATCAGAAAAAAGGACAAATAAAAAAGCCCACACAAGGGCCTTTTTACGTTTTCTTCGCATCCGTCTTCGTTTCGGTCACTTCTAATACATCCAATAGGAAGACGAACACTGGAATCCCGATAATCAGACCCCATATTCCAAAGAAGTGTTCTGAAAAAATCAGCACAATGAACGTATAGAAAACAGGAAGATTCGTCTTTGAACTCATTAAATTTGGATTTAAGATATAAGCTTCCACACCATGAATGATCATAATGGCAATACCCACATACAATACCTTCATCATACCGCCTATACTATAGGCAATAATGACAAGCGGTATAAGTGAAATAATGACACCGGCAACAGGGATTAATCCCAATATGAAAATCATAATGGACAATCCGCCTAATTGCGGAAAGTCAAGCAGCCATAGGGAAATCGTCGTTAAAGTACAGTTAACCACGGCAATAATTAATTGTGCCTCAATGACTTTACCAAAAGTACGAACAAATTTCTGAGCGAAGAATTCAATTTCCGCATAAAACGGTGCAATTTTACTCGTCTTGAATTTCTTCGTAAATTCGATTAAGCGTGGTTTTTCTAATAAGAAAAATAAACTCATTAATAAAGCTAACAACACTTGTAACGTAATTTTACTAATATCAGTAAAATATTTTAATACAAACTGAAAGCCTTGTTCCAGATAACTAGAGATCTGAATTTCTTCAATTCGCTTGACTACATAATTTAAAAAGATATTATCATGCTTTGATGTGTAAAAAGCGGTTAGCTGCTTAATTAACGCCGTAATCTCACCGGCAATCATTGGCAGGTACATCACCAAACCATAGGATAGCAACCCGACAATACACGCATAAGATGTAACCACAATCAATTTACGATTGAGAGGTATTTTTCTCTCAATGAATTGAACTAACCGATCCATTAGAAAGGTAAAAATAAACGTAAGTAAGATTAAATTAATCATCGATTGCATCGCATACAAAACAAGTGCAATTAGGACAAAAATTGATATTCTCTTAAAACCACTGCTGTTCAAAATTTTATTTATCATAGGAAATTATCGGACCCCATTATTTATACTATTAACTGCATGTTAATTATATCAAACCCTGAAGCATTTTGTCCTACCTAAATGCTATCTAACCGTAAATTGGACCGGCGTCATGGAGCTATCGATCGCTTTACCTTCGTACCCCTGTTTACTTAAATAGTCAAGTAAGGCTGGTAAATGAGCCAGCGTCTCCTTTCTTTCGTGCATAAGAATGACGATCGGTCCATTATGGTTAGCTAACTTTGCTAATTGTTGTTTGACACTCTCCACATAGCGTGCATCTTTATAATACCAATCTTTGCTGTCAATATTCCAATCCCACATTAAGTAGCCATTATCGGTAACCGCTTTCCGGTACTCTGCAGTCATGCCTGGTACACTACCATAAGGTGTTCTCATAATATACGAATCGACCCCCGAAACTTCTTTTAGTGTATTTCGGTTTTGGGTTAATTCATTGATTACCGATGTGGCAGATGCATAGAAAACCTTTTGATTGTGGGAGACACTATGAAGTGCCACTGTCTCTCCAGATTGGACCATCAATTTTACCGCGTTTGGATATCTTCTTATATTGCCGTCAATCATAAAGAAGGTCGCTTTGTAGTGGAATTTTTCTAAAAGCGCGATAATTTCCCCAGAAAACGCAGCTGGACCATCATCGAATGTTAAGTATATCGTTTTCTTACCTGCTGCAGCTGGCTGTGCATTAGCTGGTTTCGTTTCCGTTGATGGCGGTTTTGTTTTTTCTTGGTCCTTTGGTGTTGTAGGCTGTGTTGAAGGCTGTGTTGTGGCAGTATCAGTAGTTGTTTTTTCAGGAGCCTTAGTTGCCTCTCGCTCTTGTTTATTTCTCCCAACCATCGCTTGCTCTTGTTTCTTGTGAATCATTTCTTTCTCAATCCGTAAATCATTGGTATTCTGAACAATAGTTTCTGAGGTTTGACCAGGATGATTCATAAATTCATTTTTTTCTTGAGTAATAGGTTTACTGGCGGCTTTTGCCTTAAAATAGTTGTTCACAAATACCCCTGCAAACAAGAACCCAATTGCAAAAATGACAATAACTATTGTCCCTTTGGTCCATCCTTGCTTTTGATCCCCCATGTTTCATTACCCTCTTTGATGTTTTATGTCTTTCTTCATTATAGACGAAGCTTCTCTTGAATTGTTACTATTCTATTAAAAATATTACAATTCTATTAAAATATAACTTTTATATCAGCACATCCTCCAAAAGTCTTGAGCTGATAAATTTCCCCATTTCTTATATACCCCACTTTTTACCAATCTATTATAACAGGTAAATTTAAAAAATGTACCAGTGGACAAAATTTAAATCAGAAATTTCTAAAAGAAGGACAGGCAAATTACCCTGTGAACTGACATACATATCATTGAACGGGATTTTCTTACTAGACGAAATTCCTCTTAATTTTGAGTTATGGAGGTGAAGTTAGTGTCAGGTGGGCAAAAAGCACTCTTTTATATCTTATCTATACTTATACCTGTGGTCGGGATCGTGCTAGGAATTATTTGGATGAACGATCAAGATCCTGAAAAGAAGGCTGTCGGAAAAACCTGTTTATACATTGCTTTAGGTATGATCGTTTTGAGCTGTATCTGTTGGTTCGCTCTTTCTGCCTTCTCGTTTTTACCGTTTATGTCGGGGTATTAAAAAAGTGGAAAAACCCAATTCATCTCTTCAAGAATTGGGTTTTTCGTATAGGAGTGATACTCGTTGTTACACGAACTATTGGATTTCTTCGGAAGAGCCATCTGTCACCAACTAGAAGATCGATCACTCCAAATTTCAGGAGAAACTCTTTCCGTTTGCGCCCGTGATACAGGTATTTATATTGGGATTTTTTCCTCACTTACGTATTTGCACTTCACTAAAAGAAAGTCAAAAATCACCATACCTACAATTAAAGTAAGCTTCTTTCTTCTATTATTAATGACCCCCATGATGGTTGACGGCCTAGGCTCCTATCTGCATTGGTTTGAAAGTGACAATATCAAACGATTAGTGTCAGGCACCAGCTTTGGTTTTGTTTTGCCCTATTTTCTATATCCGTTGCTTTCGTCAAGGTCGCTTGATAATGATAGTGAGCCGGTGGTTAAGGGAAGCTGGGATTTGTTTGTGCCGATGATTCTAAGTGTAATCATTAGTGTTGTCGTCTACTGGGGTATGGTCCCCTATTATGCTATTAATAGTTTTATTATTGTTACTATTATCATTTGGTTTAGTATGTTTGCTTCTGGACTTTTTCAGTGGGTACACAACCATCGGTTAAGAAGGATTATTTCAACTTTCATTGGTTTATGCATTCTTATATTTCTATCCAATTTACATTTGTGGGTCCTATAATCAATTACACCAAACATAAAAACATCGGTTATAAAACAAAGGGTAGATGAACTCAAAAAAGTTCATCTTTTTTTATATTTTTTCAATAACATATCTTGTTTGTTCACTATTTATACATACCAATCCCCATCAATTACCAATATGATAATAATATAGATATCTAGAGAAAGAGAGTCAGGGCCGATGATGAATAAACAGACGCGGTTACAGATGATTACGGAGCTTATTTCTGATCAGGAGGTAAAGACACAGGAAGAACTGGGGCAATTGCTTTTAGAGAACGGACTGCCGGTTACTCAAGCAACAATCTCGAGAGACATCCGGGAGCTGAAACTGGTCAAGGTTCCTTCTAAGGATGGCAGTCTGAAGTATAGCTTTAAGGTGGATCATGACCATTTAATTACGGAGAAGTTTCGCCACAAGCTGAAAGATGCACTGATTAGCATTGAGGTAATTAACTATTTTATTATCATCAAAACACTTCCTGGTCATGCCCATTCGTTTGGGGCCTTGCTGGATTCCATGGACCTGGAGGGAAAAGCTGGAACCATTTGTGGAAATGATACTTGTTTAATTATTTGCCGCACTCCTCAAGAGGCGCAACGAATGGAAGATCAGCTTGAAGTTTATCAAAGGTAAGGCCAAAACCATACACACGCCAAGGGAGTGATAGGATGATCAACTCATACGTGGAAAAGATGGATGTGCTTTCTGATTTACAACAAATTGAACTATTAAAATGTCTTGCAGTAAAAACACTAAAAAAATATCTCCCTTACTTCTATTTTCGCTCCTACAAGAAAAATCAACTCCTCTTTATGCAGGGAGACCCGCGCGATAAACTCTTTTTTTTACTAGACGGATATGTCATGTATGAACGCAGCAGCCAGGATGGCAGCATGCTTTATTTGGACTTTATTAAAAAGAACCAAATGTTTCCTTACGGGGGCATCTTTCAGGATCAGGTGTATCAGGACACGGCCATTGCCGTTACGGATGTTCATTTGTACTTCATTCAAACACACGTTGCCGAAGAACTGTTGAAGGCCAATCCAAAACTGCTGCTCTATATCATTTCTAAACTATCAGACATTCTTAATCTTCATCAAAAACGCGTTCAAAAAATTCTCATCCCGAATGCACAGGAACGGGTGCTACATTCACTCCAGTTTTTAATGGAGGACCTGGGCGAAAAGGATGGTGCCAGAATCGTCATCCCCTGTCCTCTCACGGCCACTAACATTTCTAAACTATCTGGAACCACAAGGGAAACCGTTAGTTTACTAATGAATCAATTAAAACGAGAGAATATTATATCCGTTACGGGTAAAAAAATTACCATCCATCAACCTGACTATTTTAAAAGCATATAAAAGGGCTGGCTCCGCGAGAGTCAGCCCTCTTTGTTTGCTCAAGTAAGTTTTTTCAATATTAGAACTTTATATGTGAACGATCTTTGTCATTCAGCCATTATTCAGCATATGGGAGTCGAAAAAATCGATTTCCATGTATATATACATAATTATACAAACCCGTTTATACGTTCAACAAAAAACTGTAAGGATTATTACATTTTGTTTGTTATGAACCTTACAAAGGCAATCGCTTTCAATGCTTAGAATGAAGGTGTAGCAAGGATTCTATCAAAAGGAGGAAGAACGATGAGCAGTACAGCCGAAATCACTTCTCAGAGGGATATGCAGACAAAATTAAAGCACCCGATCCATGTTACATCTGAAATCGGAACATTACGCTCGGTGTTGCTGAAACGGCCTGGAAAAGAAGTTGAAAATTTGACGCCTGAATATCTGCAGCGACTCTTATTCGATGATATTCCCTATTTACCAATCATCCAGCGCGAGCATGACTATTTTGCCGAAACCTTAAAAAATCGAGGTATTGAAGTTCTTTATCTCGAAAAATTGGTGGTTGAAACCTTAAGTAATCCAAACATCAAAAAGCAGTTTATTGATGATATTTTACGAGAAAGCAAGGCCAATGTGAACGGAGCTTCTCGCGTGCTAAAAGAATACCTACTCTCTTTTTCCACAGCAGATATGGTGGATAAGATGATGAGCGGGATTTTAAAGAGAGAAATTGAGCCCGAGAAAAAGGCTCACCTTTATGAATTCATGGAGGATCACTATCCCTTCTATTTAGATCCAATGCCTAATTTATATTTCACTCGTGACCCAGCAGCTTGTATTGGCAATGGCTTATCCATCAACAAAATGCGTGAACCGGCAAGGCGCCGCGAGTCCTTATTCATGCAATACATCATTAAATACCATCCACGATTTGCTGGACATGACGTACCAATTTGGTTAGACCGTGACTTTGAGTTTTCGATTGAAGGCGGCGATGAATTGATTCTTAGTGACGAAGTCGTGGCGATTGGTGTATCCGCCCGCACCTCTGCCCGTGCGATTGAAAAATTAGCTCTTAACCTTTTTAAGAAGCAGGATTCAATTAAAAAAGTGGTTGCCGTGGAAATTCCGAAGTGCCGCGCCTTTATGCATCTTGATACGGTGTTTACAATGGTCGATTACGATAAATTTACTATCCATCCTGAAATCCAAGGGCCTCAAGGTAATATGAATGTGTATATTCTTGAAAAAGGCAGTGATGACGAACGCTGTACCATCACACACCGGACGAATCTTCAGGAAACATTGAAAGAGGTTTTACATTTAAATGAGCTTGTCTTAATTCCTTGCGGTGGCGGAGATGAAATCGCTGCCTCCCGTGAACAATGGAATGATGGTTCAAACACATTAGCCATTGCACCAGGCATCGTCGTGACTTATGACCGTAATTATATTAGCAATGATTTATTACGCCAGCATGGCATTGAAGTACTCGAAATCACCAGTTCCGAACTATCCCGAGGCCGCGGCGGCCCACGCTGTATGAGCATGCCGATTGTACGAGAAGATATCCGACGTTAATTTTCAGGCTGTGTTAAAAAACATTGTTGATTTTTATACCCTGTTGATTGGAGCGGAAGGCGCGAAGACTCCTGTGGGAGTACGGTTCAGGGGAGACCCCGCAGGCGCAAGCGCCGAGGAGGCTCGCCGAAACGCCCACGAACCGCTCGCGCCTGGAGCGGAAATCAACAGACAATTTTAACAATGCCTATTTTTATATAAAAGGAGACGATATTGATGTTAATTACTGCCCCAAAATTACATGGAAGAAGCTTTCTTGCCGAAAAGGATTTTACAAAAGAAGAATTTGTTTATCTCATTGATTTGGCTTTCAAACTAAAGGATGAAAAAAAACATGGCATTCCCCATCGCCACCTAGAAGGAAAAAACATCGCGTTGCTTTTTGAAAAGCCTTCTACCCGCACCCGCTGTGCCTTCACAGTAGCCTGCGTGGACCTGGGTGCCCATCCTGAATATCTAGGAAAAGATGATATCCAGCTGGGTAAAAAAGAATCGATTGAAGATACCGCTAAAGTGTTGGGCCGGATGTTTGACGGAATTGAGTTCCGTGGCTTTGAGCATAAAAAGGTAGAGATGCTAGCAGAGCATTCGGGTGTGCCTGTCTGGAATGGGTTAACCGATCGCTGGCATCCAACGCAAACACTTGCTGACTTTTT
The DNA here is from genome assembly GCF_057656715.1 of Neobacillus sp. Soil_C_43. Classification (NCBI taxonomy): domain Bacteria; kingdom Bacillati; phylum Bacillota; class Bacilli; order Caryophanales; family Bacillaceae; genus Neobacillus; species Neobacillus sp. Soil_C_43. The sequence continues at coordinate 168,345 of NZ_JBDGJV010000008.1, read as the reverse complement.
AACCGTAAAAGAAAACTTTGGCCGCTTAGAAGGAATTAAATTCGTGTATGTTGGTGACGGTAGAAATAATGTGGCCAACAGTCTGCTCGTTGGGGGTGCACTTGTAGGAATGGATGTGCGCATCTGCACACCCGAATCGTTGTTCCCAGAACCTGAGGTCATTGAACTGGCAGAAAAATTCGCCGAGCAGTCAGGCGGCCGGGTAACTGTCACAAGCGATGTAGAAGAAGGAGTGGCTGGTGCTGACGCCATCTATACAGATGTTTGGGTTTCCATGGGGGAAGAAGATAAATTCGCTGAACGGATTGCTCTGCTGTCGCCTTATCAAGTAACGAGGGACATGATCAAGAAAACAGGCAATGACAAAGTGATTTTCCTACACTGTCTCCCTGCCTTCCACGATCTTGAAACCAGTTATGGCAAGGATATTTACGCGAAACATGGAATGCCAGAAATGGAAGTGACTGATGAAGTCTTCCGCAGCGAGCATTCCAAAGTATTCGACCAAGCGGAAAACAGAATGCATACCATCAAGGCGGTAATGGCTGCGACACTTGGACATTTAGAATAAGCGGTTAGGAGTTGGGTGTCTGGCACCCTTCTCCTTCCCGTTTTACCAAACGAATGGAGGAAAAACATGAATCAGATCTCCGAACAACTCATTTCTGAGCTACGAAAGGTAGAAGGTGAGTTTCACCATGAATTAAAGCAGCTGGTTGATATCCCTAGTGTAATCAGTGAACAGGAGGATGGTTTTCCTTTTGGAAAAAATATTGATCTGGCTTTGAAAAAGTCATTAGAAATCTGTGAAGAGCTTGGATTCCGGACGTATGTTGATCCGAAAGGTTATTACGGGTATGCCGAAATTGGTGACAGTGAAGAAATGATTGGTGTTCTCGGCCATTTGGATGTGGTACCCGCTGGTAAGCTGGAAGATTGGCACACTCTTCCCTTCGATGCAACCATCATAGAAGGCAAAATGTACGGTAGAGGAACACAGGATGATAAAGGACCGACACTGGCCGCCCTTTTTGCCACGAAAGCGTTAATAAATCTCGGTGTTTCATTTAACAAAAGAATTCGGTTTATCTTCGGTACAGACGAAGAAACACTATGGCGCTGCATGAACCGTTATTGTGAGCTCGAGGAAATTCCCAGCATGGGCTTTACTCCCGACTCTACCTTTCCGTTGGTTTATGCTGAGAAAGGCTTGCTGCAATTTCATTTAGAAGGAACTAACGAAACCAACCTTCGATTACAAGCGGGCAATGCCTTTAATGCGGTGCCTGACACCGCAAGATATGCCGGAGAAAAGCTAGATGAGTTACGAGCTGCTCTTGAGGAATTAGACTTTGATTACGAATTAGCTACCGGTGAAGTCGTGGTCCTTGGCAAGGCTGTTCATGCCCAAGTTGCGGAAAAAGGAATCAATGCGATTAACAGGTTAATACTGGGGTTGAAAAAGATTGGATTCACCTCAAAATCGATGGAGTTTATTAATGACTTAATCAAAGAAGATGCGTTTGCGATTAATATTTTCGGTAATTGTGAAGATGAACCATCAGGTAAGCTAAAGTTCAATGTCGGAAAAATAGAGTTAACGGAGGAAATTGAGCAGTTATCCATCGATATCCGCATTCCTGTGACTGCTGATAAACAAGAAATCGTTAACCAGATCTCCCAAGCTGCAAAAGAATACGGGTTAACCTACAAAGAATTTGACTATCTAAAATCGATTTATTTACCAAAGGATTCATTTCTAATCAAAACCTTAATGAACGTTTACCAGGAAGTAACTGGGGATACCGTTTCCGAACCGATTTCTTCTGGTGGTGCCACCTATGCTAGAGCCATGGAAAACGTCGTGGCCTATGGCGCCATTTTTCCAAACCAAGCAAAAACCGAGCATCAGCCGAATGAACATATTGAATTAGACAAAATGTTTACTGCGATGTTGATTTACGCAAAAGCCATCTACGAATTAACTCGATAGGTATGCCATTTGACTAATGGAGGAATACTCATGAAAAAGTTCAAGATGCCTACCGCTTATACGTTATTATTCCTGATTATTGTTGTAATTGCTGCCTTCACCTGGGTCATCCCAGGTGGGCATTATGATACAAAAGTGGATAAAGCGACGGAAAAAGAAATTCCTGTCTCTGGAACCTACCAGCAGCTCCCAAGTGACGAACAGACACCCCAAGGGGTGTGGGAAGTGCTAAATGCTCCGATCAACGGCTTTTTCGATGCGAAGGATATTGCCTTGTTCGTTCTAGTGATTGGCGGTTTCTTAGGGGTAGTGATGAAGACGGGTGCGATTGACGCCGGGATTACTCGGGTCATCCGCAAGCTAAAGGGACGAGAGCAATGGCTAATTCCGATTCTTATGGTTCTATTCGCAATTGGTGGTTCCACCTACGGGATGGCAGAGGAAACCATCGCGTTTTACCCCATCCTCATTCCAGTACTGATAGCAGCAGGCTATGACGCTTTAACCGCTGTCTCGATTATCGCCCTTGGTGCAGGGGTTGGTTGTTTAGGATCCACCGTTAACCCGTTTGCTACGGGGATCGCTTCTGGATTTGCCGGAATATCAATTGGAGATGGGATGGGACTTCGCCTCATCATCCTTGCAGTCACGCTTATTTTCACAATTATTTTCGTCATGCGTTATGCAAAAAAAGTAAAGGCAGACCCATCTAAATCATTGATTGCCCAGCTGAAAACAGAAAATGAACAGCACTTTTTATCACAGAAAGCAGAAGAAGTTACATTTACCGGCCGTCATAAGGCCGTGCTTACGGTATTTGGTTTAACCTTTGTTGTCATGATCTTAGGAGTCATTCCATGGGCTTATAAATTTAATATTACTATTTTTGAAGATTTCACCAAGGCCGTAGCAAAAATTCCGTTCATTGGGAAATTACTCGGCGGGGTCCTTCCGCTTGGCGACTGGTGGTTTGGCGAGTTAACGATGTTATTCCTAACCTCCTCCATCATTATCGCTTTTATCTATAGAATGAAAGAATCTGAGTTTACTTTCACGTTTGTGAATGGGGCAAGAGATTTGTTAGGCGTTGCCCTCATCATTGGCATCTCACGCGGAATTACCGTTGTCATGGATGCTGGCGGTATGACTGCGACCGTGCTCCATTGGGGCGAAGGACTGCTTGATAACATGGGTTCCGTCCTATTTACCAATCTATCATTCTTGTTCTATTTGCCGCTATCCTTTCTTGTGCCATCGACTTCAGGTCTTGCCACTTTATCAATGCCGATCATGGCACCGTTGGCTGATTTCGCCGGAGTTGGCCGACATTTAGTGATTACGGCGTACCAGAGTGCATCTGGAGTGGTAAACCTACTGACCCCTACAAGTGCCGTTATCATGGGAGCACTGGCGATTGCAAGGGTTCCATATAGCACCTACCTAAAACATGTTTGGAAGTTAGTTTTGTCACTTTCTGTGATTGTGATGGTGATTTTGAGTATCGCCACCATTATTAGTTAATCGTTTATAAGGGCCATTTTTCAAAAAGAAGAGGGGTTTAATCATGACAAAGCAAAAAGTGGTGATTGCGCTCGGCGGGAATGCCATTCAATCGGGGGATGCAACTGCAGAAGCGCAGCAATTAGCATTGGAAAAAACAGCCCGGCAACTTGTTCAATTTATTGAAAAGGGAATTGATATTATTATCTCCCATGGTAATGGTCCACAGGTTGGTAATATTCTCCTGCAGCAAAAGGCAGCTGATTCAACGAAAAATCCGGCCATGCCCCTGGACACGTGCGGAGCGATGAGCCAGGGAATGATTGGCTATTGGATGCAGAATGCGATGGATAAAGTATTAAAAGAGCGCGGAATTGATAAAAATGTCGTCACAGTTGTAACAAGGGTAGCCGTGGATAAACAGGATCCTGCGTTTCTTAATCCGACGAAGCCGATTGGACCCTTCTATAGTGAAGTGGAAGCGAAGGAAATCATGGAATCAACCAATACCTGCTTTAAAGAGGATGCAGGACGTGGCTGGAGGCGGGTGGTTCCTTCACCGATGCCCGTGAGTATTTTAGAGCATTCCGTAATCAATTCATTAGTCGAAAAAGGCAACATCGTTATTGCGGTTGGTGGCGGCGGTATTCCTGTTTTAGAAACAGAACACGGGTTACTCGGAATTGAGGCGGTAATTGACAAAGATTTTGCTTCGCAAAAGTTGGCTGAGCTGGTAGATGCGGATGCGTTAATCATTTTAACTGCGGTTGATAATGTGTACATTGATTTTAACAAGCCAACACAGAAGAAATTAGAAGACGTGAGTATTGCTGAATTAAGGGCTTTTATAGAAAATGGTCATTTTGCTCCTGGAAGCATGCTGCCAAAGGTAGAGGCTGCCATTAATTTTGCGGCAACAAGTCCTGACCGCAAAACGATTATTACTTCATTGGATCAGGCGTTTCATGCTCTTGAAGGTAAAGCTGGAACTGTAGTGAGTTTGCGCGGTGCGGAAGTGTTGGCGTAATAGGAAAAACCCTCTTTGAACTCAGTTCAAAGAGGGTTTATATTTAATCGGTAGATTGAATGATATCAGGCTTTGACTGCACTTTCTGGTTGTAAATCGGTAAAATCACTAATACCCCGATAATAAACAAGACGGCTGACATTTCGAACGTTGTCACTAAGGAAAATTGCTCTTTTAGAACTCCAGCGAGACTCATTGTTATGACCATTGATCCTGCGAATAATGGACTTAAAATTCCGTTTACCCGGCCAATAAAGGCTTCTTCTGTATTTTGTAAAATCAAGGTGTTGATTCCAATTTGAATGCACGGCATCATGAGACCACTAAAAAACTCTGCAAGTAAAGTAATCCATAGATTTGTTGAGAATCCCATTACAGCAATACCTAAACCATTAACGAGCATTCCAAACACAAGGAGTCTTTGTGGTGGAACATTTTTAGCAAATATCATCGCGCAAGCCCCACCCAAGATCATTCCGACTCCATTGACCATAAGCAGCCACTGTAGGTTCTCTTTCGGGAGGTCTAATTGTTCAGTGACAAGAAAAATGTTTAGAGGATTAATAAATCCTACTCCAAGTCCTGCAGCCATAAAGCACATGCCTAATAGACTTAATTCTCTTTTTCCTAAAACATACTTTATTCCGCTTTTCATCTCTTGTAGTAAGGTAGATTCTCCTGCCTCCTCCATTGGACGGTCTTTTGGAAGGAAAGCAAGTGCTCCTGCAGAAAGCAAAAAGGCTACACCAGTAACAGCGATGCTGACGTCAATTCCAAACGATTGAAAGACGAATGTGCCAATAATCGGTCCTAATACCATGAAAAGAGCAAAAACCGTTTGATATACCGACATTGCACTTTGGACTTGGCTTTCTGACAAATGCATTTTAAACAATTTCATCCCTGATGGCTGGGAGAATTGTGAGAGTATGGCTGAGATTAATGTAGCGAAAAATACTACTTTCCATGTGCCCAATACTAGGGTAATCAGCACAACAAATATTGATATAGCACTTAAAATATCACACCACACCATCGTTTTTTTCGGTGCCCAGCGGTCTGCAAAGGTTCCGCCGATAAAGGAAAAGATGAAGATTGGTGCAAATTCAGCGACTGAAATCATGGAAACGGCGAATGCATCCCCATTTGTTTGATCCATAACAAAAAGTAAAACGGCAAAGTTCCGGACCCAAATTCCAATTTGAAGGAATAGTCCAGACATGATGATGGCTAAAAATACTCTGTTTCGGAATAAGTTGCCTGTTGATGAGGGTGTTACTTCTTTATTGGTTAAATCCATATAAAAACCTCCTGTTTAATTTTTGGACAGGAGGTAGTACTATACAATATTCGAGTGACATTATATCCCGTAATTGATGGGGAAGTAATGATCTTTCCGACTTGTATAAAAGTACAGACTAATCCTATCCAAGAAAAAACGATCGTATTTATCACGATTTTTTTCATCTAAAATAGGATTAAAAGATCATCGTTACAAGGTCACCCTTCCGCTTTTTGGTATTTTGATTGTATAGGATTTGAAGAAGTAAATCAAGTGATAGTATTTTTTGTTTGAGTCACCTCAGTTGACCTGTCTCATCATCCCCAGTTACCGTTCCAAGTCTCTCTCTCATTGGACGGGCATTAGTCCGTTTCACTAGTTACCGTTCTCAACTTTTTTCCGACCTGACGGGCACTAGTCCGCTTCACTAGTTACCGTTCTCAACCTTTTTACGACGTGACGGGCACTAATCCGTTGTACTAGTTACCGTTTCCTCCCTTTTTCTCCATCGATGGGAATTAGTATTCTTATTTTATTTATTAAAAAAAGACAAAATAAAAAAGACCAGCATTTCTGCTGATCTTGTTATCCACCTATGTATGGTGGAGACGGCGGGACGTGCTCTTCCATGCTTTCGTCATGGCACTGACTATATCTTGAACCTGCTTCAACAGGTCCCTCGGCGTCTTATGCGAAACATAAATTTACCTCTTCAAGGTATGGATTTCGCATCCTAGTACTACCATCAAAGCATGGCAGCCTATAAGTCGATACACGGCTGTTGGATTACTCCACATACCGCTCGGCATTGCCCTATCGCAAATCGTGCGACGTAGGTTTCACCGATAAAGCCGAATTTTCACTTATGTGTTACCACATAAGGCGACTAATTACTAATCGAACCCGCGTCCAAAGATATCGGCACTTAAGCATCTACGAGTGTAGTCGATATATTGGCGTTTCACTGATCCTTTTGCCTATCGACCGGCGTCCGGCCAGCTAGCCTGGTTGTTCTCTTCCTTCATCCTCAGGCGGTGGAATCCGGCGTAGCCCACTTAGAGTGAGTCCCTTACCCTACCACATGGGCAATGGAGGGAGGAACCGCTATGCAGTATTAAGCTGCGAAAGCGAAGTTGTTGTTAGTTTTGCCAGTTATGGCTTTGACGTTTTAACGAGGCCGATCCCCTCGACTCGCAACCTAAGCTCAAACTACCCCTGTCGAATCCGTAGCGTCCCCATTATAAAATGAGCTGAAATCTAATTAAAGGTTTCTGCATCAGACGTTAGGATTGCTCGAACGTTTGTAAGAGCAAAAGTTAATGTCGCGTCTCTTAGCGACAAACTTATTATAACACACTCAAAACATTTTTCAATTGTAAGTATCTGTAAAATAATTTCCAGTTCAAGAAATCGAACCCACAGCCTTACATCTTTTGACGATCGCGGAATGCTCGTTCAATTTCACGCTTCGCCTCTTTTTGCTTTAACACTTCACGCTTATCATAATTCTTCTTACCCTTTGCTAACCCTAATAAAACCTTACAGAAACCATTTTTTAAATAAAGCTTCAATGGAACTAAGGCATAGCCTGCTTCTTTCGTTTCCCCAATCAGCTTATTGATTTCACGTCTGTGAAGTAATAGCTTACGTGTTCGTAATGGGTCATGATTAAAAATGTTTCCTTGTTCATAGGGGCTGACGTGCATTCCAAAAAGAATAGCTTCACCATTTTGAATTCTAGCATAGGCATCCTTTAGATTCACTTTTCCTGCGCGAATCGATTTAATCTCAGTTCCCTGTAGAACAATTCCCGCTTCATATGTTTCTTCAATAAAGTAATCATGGTAAGCCTTCTTATTTTGAGCGACTACTTTTCCTTCACCTTTTGGCATCGTTTTTCACCTCGTCTTACCATCCATTTTAACAGAACAGACAAACGACTACAATTTAAAGAGAGCCTCGTACTTAAGGCTCCCTTTCCGCGATTATTTATTTTTTCGTTTTGTACTCTTCGATTTTGGTACGTTGTCGTAAAACTTGCGTTTCTTCTTCTTTTGGCCCTGCCCGGTGCCAGTGCCGCCAGCTTCCGACTTATTGCGGTCGCGATTACGACCACCGCCACCTCCACCTTCTTGCTGCTTGTTCCGGCGCGGCTTTTTCGTATCACTACCCGTTTTGAAAACCTTCGGTGTCTCTGTCCGCTCTCTGCGGGTACCCTTCATGCCGACAATTTCAAAATCAATCGAACGCTCGTCTTTATTGACTTTTACAACCCGAACGGTAATTTCATCCCCAATTCGGAACACTTTTCCTGTTCGTTCACCAATCATCGCGTAATGGCGCTCATCAAATCGATAATAATCGTCGGTCATATAGCTAACATGAACGAGACCTTCTATCGTATTTTGCAGCTCAACAAACATTCCAAAATTGGTTACCGAGCTAATAATGCCATCGTATTCGACACCAATTTTATCTTCCATGTATTCCGCTTTTTTCAATTCATCCGTTTCACGTTCGGCATCCACAGCCCGACGCTCCATTTTTGAAGAATGATCGGCAATTTCAGGCAAGCGGGCATTCCACTTTTCCCTTGTCCTTTCATCGAGCTTTCCTTCAATTAAATAGGTGCGAATTAAGCGGTGGACGATGGTATCCGGATAACGACGAATCGGTGACGTGAAATGCGTGTAAAACTCCGTTGATAATCCAAAATGGCCAAGGCTATCAGGATTATATTTTGCCTGCTGCATCGAACGGAGCATAACGGTCGAAACAACCATTTCTTCCGGCTTTCCTTGAACTTCTTCAATAATTTCTTGAAGCGCTCTAGGGTGAACATCGTTGGCTGTCCCTTTTACGATGTAACCAAAGTTCGTGATAAACTCGAAAAATTTCCTGAGCTTATCTTCCTTCGGATCCTCGTGAATACGGTAAATAAACGGTACTTCCATCCAGTGGAAGTGCTCCGCTACCGTTTCATTGGCAGCTAACATAAACTCTTCAATTAGACGCTCAGCTACTGAACGCTCACGAAGGACGACGTCAGTCGGTTTTCCTTCTTCATCCACCAGCACCTTTGATTCTTTAAAATCAAAATCGATGGCGCCTCGGTTCATCCGTTTGTTTCGTAGGATGGCGGCCAACTCTTCCATCATTTCGAACATTGGGACAAGCGATTCGTATCTTGCCCTAGTTTCTTCATCCTGTTCCGCAAGAATCATATTCACATCATAGTAGGTCATACGCTCTGTTGTTTTAATGACACTTTGGAAAATCTCGTGTGAAACAACAGCGCCATCTGATGTGATTTCCATCTCACAGGATAAAACCAGTCGGTCTACTTTTGGATTCAACGAGCAGATTCCATTCGATAAACGGTGCGGGATCATCGGAATCACGCGGTCAACTAAATACACACTGGTTGCCCGGTCCTCCGCCTCGACATCAATTGGTGTACCTTCTTTAACATAATAGCTGACATCGGCAATATGAACCCCGAGCTTGTAGTTACCGTTTTCTAGCTTTGAAACGGTTACCGCATCATCGAGGTCCTTTGCATCGGCACCATCAATGGTAACAATGGTTTCGTTCCGTAAATCACGGCGGTTCTTTAATTCACTTTCATCGATGGTGTCAGGCACCTCATTTGCTTGTTGCAGTACATCGTCCGGGAAAGCCATAGGAAGACCGTGCTTATGTATGACAGAAAGGATGTCCACGCCTGGGTCATTTTTATGACCGAGAATGGTGATGACTTCACCTTCAGCACTTTTTCTCCCTTCAGGATATGTAACAAGCTTAACGACTACCTTATGTCCCTCAACCGCTCCTTTAGAAGCTGCTTTTGGAATAAAAATATCACTGGCGAACTTTTTATCATCAGGAATCACAAAGCCAAAGCTTTTGCTTTCAACATAGGTTCCTACTACCTGCTGAACGCCGCGTTCAATGATGCGGATGATACTTCCTTCCCGGCGCTGCCCAGATGTTTCCGAGGAAACACGAGCGAGAACGGTATCTCCATGCATTGCGGTATTTGTTTCATTTGGCGGAATAAAAATGTCATCCATTCCTGGTTCATCAGGGGTGACAAACGCAAATCCTTTCGCATGACCAATCAGTTTACCGCGAATTAAGTTCATTTTTTGCGGCAGGCCATACCGATTACTGCGAGTGCGTACAACTAGACCCTTTTCCTCCATTTGAACAAGAGCCTTTACAAACTCTTTAAAGTCACTAGAATCCTGAATACCAAATGCTTCTTCAAGCTCTTGGACTGTTAATGGTTTGTAGGCCTCATCCCTCATATATTGCAAAAGCCGGTCAACATGCTTTTGGATGTAATCTTCCAAGCCAATCCCTCCTTTATGGGTGCTTTATTAATCATGCCAGTTAAGTTTTTCTAAAAAAGCATAGACATCTTCATGTAACTGATCACGTTCTTTATCTAACGTTATTACATGTCCAGATTCTTCATACCATTTTATATCCTTTGTAACTGACTCGATTTCATTGTAAATAATGTTTGCACTGTCCGTATTAATCATGTGGTCGTGGCGTGCCTGAACGACGAAGGTTGGGGCGTAAATCATGTCCACATTTCCGCGAACATCAGCAATCAATGCCTGAAGCTCCTTTAATGTCCTCATTGGAGTTTTCTTAAACTCTTCCATTTCCATTTCGATTTGCTCGTCTGATTTTCCTTCACGCTTTTTAAATTCGCGAGCATACTCGAGGATTCCTTCGTACATTACTTCTTCACTTTTTATATACATCGGGGCACACATCGGTACAATACCCTTTATAGGTACAGTGTAACCCAATTTCAAGGAAAATACGCCGCCAAGAGACAGTCCGGCTACTGCAATTTCCTCATGCCCTTTATTTTTTAAGAATTCATAGCCAGCCATGACATCCTGCCACCAATCTTTTGGACCAGTATGTACGAGTTCCTCAGGTGGCACCCCATGACCCTTGTAGTGAGGTGCATGGCAGGTATAGCCTTTCTTTTCTAAAAAACGTCCCAGCATCCGGACGTCAGCCGAGTTTCCAGTGAAACCGTGGAGCAGCAATACCGCTCGCTTTCCTCCTTCAAAGGTAAATGGTTTCGGTGAAGCAACTTTCATTTTAAAAAACTCCTTTTATTTCAATTCACTTAGTATAGTTTAAGCAATGACGTGGTGAACATTCCAGAAAAACGACTTTGTCTATTCAGATAAAACAAAAAACCTGGCTGGTTGGCCAGGTTTGAGTGCTTATATTAGATTTTAAAGTAAGTAACAGCAAGCGCAAGTATGAAGAATAATACTGATAATACAATCGTGATACGATGTAAAATCAAATCAATTCCACGTGCTTTTTGTTTGCCGAATAGGGATTCAGCACCACCAGAAATGGCACCAGATAATCCAGCGCTCTTACCAGATTGAAGTAAAACAACCGCAATAAGACCAATACTTACGATAACTAATAATGTTACGACCAATGCATGCATGTAAGCCACCTCCTGTTAGACGTACAGTTCACAGTATATTAAATTTACCATATTATTTCCCATTAGACAATACAATTCTGGGGACTGTCCCCCACTGCGTTAAAGCGCCGGGGGACTGTCCCCTATCTTAGGATGGACGATGCCATTCTGACGTATGTATGCCGCTTTCCTCTTACTACAATTGAGTAGGCTGTGATGTTTTCTGGGATCGCGATTCCCGCTGCTCCTGCATCACCGATATGATATAAATCGGCACCTGCCATTTTACTATTTAAGGCGATCTGTTTAACGGTTGCTTCATCTGAACCTTCTTGGCTTGTTCCTGTTGTCAAAATCGCAAGTGCTCCCTTTTCGTGGACACTATCGACTAGCTTGGCTGTTCTTTCAATCGTAAAGCCTGGCACCGTCCCTGGTGATGGAATGAGGATGATGTCTGCTCCTGCTTCAATAAAGGAATGTAAGGTTTCGGTTGACATCAAGCTGCCACCTACCTCACCAGCAACACCCGCACTATGCATTTTACCAGCTATTATCAATCCATCTTCGCCGAAAACGGTTCGGGCCACTTGAATAGCCTTTGTAATTTCTGCATTCGATACGCCTGTTTTAGGATTCCCTGTCAGGCATACAAAATCAAAGCCTAGCTCTTTTGCCTTTTGCAATGATTTTTCAGTAGCCAATCTTCCTTCAGGTAATTCAATTAAAGCTTCAACCTGCTTCGCCGTGAGATCTACTGGCTCTAAATTTAGTCCAATGGGACGGCCTACGAGCTTTTTCAGGGTATGCACAATGGTGTCAGGCACCACTTCAGGTAATCCCTCCATTGTCGGATTAAACACATCAAAGAAGTTTAATAAGATGAGGTCTGCTCCAAATGCGGCGGCCATTTCTGCATTGGTCACGGCAGGATAATATGGGGTAATGCTTCCGATTACTTCCGCCACAATCGTTCTTCCCTCTGATGCGAGAATACTTTGCTTCAATTCTTTTCCTGTCATTTTTTCAAAGTCAGTAGCTGTACAATCTAATAAACGTTTCAAATGATCAACTCCCAAAATTTTTTCCTATCTATATGAAAAATACCACAAATTGTATATTTATGGTAGAAAAAAGACACCCCGGAATGCGGAGTGCCTTTGAATATAAAAATTACTTGCTTAAGTTATAGAAAGACTTAAGGCCGTTGTATTGGCTAGTTTCACCTAATTGATCTTCGATACGAAGTAATTGGTTGTATTTAGCTACACGGTCTGTACGTGATGGTGCACCAGTCTTGATTTGACCTGCATTTGTTGCAACTGCGATATCAGCAATAGTGTTATCTTCTGTTTCACCAGAACGGTGAGAAATAACAGCTGTGTAGCCTGCACGTTTAGCCATTTCAATTGCATCAAATGTTTCAGTAAGTGTACCGATCTGGTTAACTTTGATAAGGATGGAGTTACCGATACCTTTTTCGATACCTTCTGAAAGCTTCTTCGTGTTAGTTACGAATAGATCGTCACCAACTAATTGAACTTTTTTGCCAAGGCGCTCAGTTAAAAGCTTGTGACCTTCCCAGTCGTTTTCATCTAAACCGTCTTCGATAGAGATGATTGGGTATTTAGATGCAAGCTCTTCATACCAGTCAACCATTTCAGCAGAGGTCTTCACAACACCTTCGCCAGAAAGATGGTATTTACCGTCTTCTCTGTTGTAGAACTCAGAAGATGCAGCATCCATTGCTAACATAACTTCTTCGCCAGGCTTGTAGCCAGCTTTTTCGATTGCTTCAACGATTGTTTGAAGAGCTTCTTCGTTTGAACCTAGGTTTGGAGCAAATCCACCTTCGTCACCAACAGCTGTGTTAAGACCTTTTGCTTTTAGAACTGATTTTAATGTATGGAAGATTTCAGCGCCCATACGAAGTGCTTCTTTAAAGCTTGGAGCACCTACAGGCATGATCATGAATTCTTGAATGTCTACGTTGTTATCAGCGTGCTCTCCACCATTAACGATGTTCATCATTGGAACTGGAAGCTGCTTAGAGTTGAATCCGCCAAGGTATTGGTATAAAGGAATATCAAGGTAGTTTGCTGCAGCATGAGCAACGGCCATAGACACACCAAGGATTGCGTTTGCACCTAACTTACCTTTGTTTTCTGTTCCATCAAGCTCGATTAATGCATGGTCAACCGATACTTGATCAAGTACGCTGAATTCTTCTCCTACAAGCATCGGCGCAATGATTTCGTTCACGTTGTCAACTGCTTTAAGAACACCTTTACCAAGGTAGCGAGACTTGTCACCGTCACGAAGTTCAACTGCTTCGTATTCACCTGTAGAAGCACCACTTGGAACTAGAGCGCGACCAAACGCACCTGATTCTGTGAATACTTCTACTTCGATTGTTGGGTTACCACGGGAGTCTAATACTTCACGAGCGTATACATCTGCAATAAATGGCATTTAATATCTCTCCTTATAAATGGTTTAATTAGTCCGATTGAAACGAACGGTTTTATTTTATTAATGAAGTTCCAGTCATTTCGGCTGGTTTTTCAACCTTTAATAAATCTAACATAGTTGGAGCGAGATCTCCAAGGATTCCGCCGTCACGTAACTCTGCACCTTGCTTGGTTACAATAACAGGAACAGGATTTGTTGTGTGAGCAGTCATTGGCTCGCCTTCTAAAGTGATTACTTCGTCGGCATTCCCATGGTCTGCTGTAATAATTGCTGTACCACCTTTTTCAAGAATCAGGTCAACAATTTTTCCTAGGCACTCATCCACCGTTTCAATTGCTTTGATTGTCGGTTCAAGCATTCCAGAGTGTCCAACCATATCTGGGTTAGCGAAGTTCAAGAGGATCGCATCAAATTTATCATTTTGGATTTCATTGAGCAATGCATCTGTAACTTCATATGCACTCATTTCTGGCTTAAGGTCATAGGTTGCAACCTTTGGAGAGTTGATTAAGATCCGCTCTTCGCCCGGGAATTTCTCTTCGCGTCCGCCGCTCATAAAGAACGTCACGTGAGGATATTTTTCTGTTTCCGCAATTCGAAGCTGCTTTAAGTTATTTTGAGCCAAGACTTCACCTAACGTGTTGTCTAAGTTTGATGGTTTAAAGGCTACATACCCATCAACAGATTCACTGAAGTGTGTTAAGCAGACAAAGAACAGATCCTTTGGATGCTTTGGTCCGCGGTCAAAAGCACGGAAATCAGCGTTCGTAAATGTATTGGAAATCTGAATCGCACGGTCCGGACGGAAGTTATAGAAAATAACCGCATCATTGTCCTGAATCGTTGCAACTGGCTGTCCATCTTCCTTTGTAATCACGGATGGGATTACGAATTCATCAAAGATACCATGTTCATAGGAATCCTTTACAACATCCATTGGGTTTGTGTAGGCTGGACCTTCTCCATATACCATAGAACGATAAGACTTTTCTACACGCTCCCAGCGCTTGTCACGGTCCATTGAATAGTAACGGCCTGAAATGGTTGCGAATTCACCCACGCCATACTCCTTCATTTTATCCAAAGTTTGCTGAATATATTTTTCAGCTGTTTTTGGTCCCACGTCACGGCCATCAAGGAAAGCATGGATATAAACTTTTTCAACGCCTTCTTCTTTTGCTAGCTTCAATAGGGCAAACATATGTTGAATATGGCTATGAACACCGCCATCTGAAAGTAAGCCGAATAAGTGTAAGGCAGTGCCGTTCTTTTTCACATGCTCCATTGCACCTGTAAAAGTCTCATTTTTTTCAAATTCACCTTCACGAATGGCAATGTTTACACGAGTTAAGCTTTGGTACACGATACGTCCTGCACCAATATTCAAGTGTCCTACCTCAGAATTCCCCATTTGTCCTTCTGGAAGGCCAACTGCCTCACCAGATGCCGTTAAATGGGAATGTGGATAGGTGCTCCAGAGGCGGTCAAAGTTTGGTTTTTTAGACTGTGCGACCGCGTTTCCTTTTTGTTCTCCTCTACATCCAAAACCATCAAGGATGATCAGAGCAACTGGAGATTTACTCATAACTGCCTGCCTCCAGTAACTGTAAAAATGATTGTGCTTCAAGGCTTGCTCCGCCTACTAATGCACCATCAATATCAGGCTGTGCCATGTATTCTTTAATATTTTCCGGTTTCACGCTACCGCCGTACTGGATTCTAACCGCGTCCGCAACATCTTGAGAAAATTGCTGTGCAACCACTTGACGGATATGAGCACAAACATCGTTTGCATCCTTTGAAGTAGAAGATTTACCAGTTCCTATCGCCCAAATTGGTTCGTATGCGATCACGGATTGCTTCACTTGCTCATCAGTTAAACCAGCTAATGCCTTCTTCACTTGGTCACCAACTAATTGATTGGTTTCACCATTTTCACGCTGTTCTAACGTTTCTCCACAGCAAATGATTGGAGTTAAGTTGTATTTAAACGCTGCTAGCGCTTTTTTGTTCACTGTTTCATCAGTTTCGTTGAACATTTCACGGCGTTCAGAGTGGCCAATGATGACATAGTTCACACCAAGATCTGCAAGTGCTTTCGGGCTAATTTCGCCTGTAAACGCTCCGTTTTCTTCAAAGTGCATGTTCTGAGCACCAATTTTCACATCGCTACCTTCTGTTACTTCTACAAGGTTTTGTAAAAATAAAGCAGGTGCACAAATAATAGAATCGATTCTATCTGTTGCAGGTACAAGACCTTTCACTTCTTCCGCAAAGCTTCTTGCTTCAGAAAGGGTTTTGTTCATCTTCCAGTTACCTGCAATAATTGGTTTACGCATTAAAAGCACATCCTTTCATAGTTGTATAAATGAGCAAGATTATTTATCGTTTAACGCAACGACGCCTGGCAATGCTTTGCCTTCCATAAACTCAAGGGAAGCGCCACCGCCTGTAGAAATGTGGCTCATCTTATCTGCTAAGTCGAACTTCTCAACTGCAGCTGCTGAATCTCCACCGCCAATTACTGAATATGTACCTTCTGCTTCGGCAAGTGCTTCCGCAACAGCCTTCGTACCGCCAGCAAATTTATCAATTTCAAATACACCCATCGGTCCATTCCAAATGACAAGTTTTGATTTCTTAATTACATCAGCGTAAATCTCTCTTGTTTTTGGTCCAATATCAAGAGCTTCCCAATCTGCAGGAATTTCTTCAATTGCTACCACTTTTGAATTAGCATCAGCAGAGAAATCATCAGCTACTACCGCATCGACCGGCATATAGAAGTTAACACCTTTTTGTTTCGCTTTTTCCATGAATGATTTAGCTAGGTCAATCTTGTCTTCTTCAAGAAGAGACTTTCCAACTTCATGGCCTTGTGCCTTCACAAATGTATAAGCAAGTCCACCACCGATGATGAGGTTATCGACTAATTCTAATAGATTTTCAATCACACCGATCTTGTCCTTAACCTTTGCGCCACCAATAATCGCTGTAAATGGACGCTCAGGATTAGAAAGTGCTTTACCAAGGACATCAAGTTCTTTTTCCATTAAAAAGCCTGAAACTGCTGGCAGGTTATGAGCAATTCCTTCTGTTGAAGCATGCGCACGGTGTGCCGCACCAAAGGCGTCGTTCACATAAACATCAGCAAGCACCGCAAATGCTTTTGCCAACTCAGGGTCATTCTTTTCTTCACCAGGGTAGAAGCGTACGTTTTCTAGTAAAAGAACGTCGCCCTCTGCCATTGTGTCAATTAACGCTTTAACAGAATCGCCATAGGCTTCATCTGCTTTTTTCACGTCTTTACCAAGAAGTTCTGATAGTCTTATACCGACTGGAGTTAAGCGCATTTCTTCGACCACTTTTCCCTTTGGTCGGCCGAAATGGCTTGCCAAAATCACTTTTGCTCCCTGCTCGATTAAGTACTGAATCGTTGGCAATGCTGCACGAATGCGTGTTTCGTCTGTAATTTTCCCATCCTGCATTGGGACGTTAAAATCTACTCGGCAAAAAACACGTTTACCTTTGACATCTACATCTTTTAATGTTTTTTTGTTCATGTAAAGGACCTCCTTTAGTTTGGGCGCATATTAAATGCTTTAAATTTCATAAAAAAAGGAGGGGGAATCCTCCCCGCTCCCCTTTGGAATACCATTTAACATTATAATTTGTTTATGACTGGAATGCCAATCATATCCAAATTAAAAATTAAAGTCCTTTTGCTGCGATATAATCACAAAGGTCAACAACGCGGTTAGAGTAACCAACTTCGTTATCGTACCAAGATAATACTTTCACCATGTTTCCTTCAAGAACCATAGTTGATAATGCATCGATTGTTGAAGAAGCAGTGCTTCCGTTGTAGTCAGTTGAAACTAATGGAAGATCACTGTAAGCTAAAATCCCTTTTAATGGGCCTTCTGCAGCTTCTTTTAATGAAGCGTTAATTTCTTCAGCCGTTACTTCTTTTTCTAATTCCATAACTAAGTCAACGATTGACACGTTTGGAGTTGGAACGCGCATTGCCATACCATTCAATTTACCCTTAAGTTCTGGTAATACAAGAGAAACGGCTTTTGCAGCACCAGTTGATGTTGGGATCATGTTTTCAGCTGCTGCACGAGCACGACGGTAGTCCTTGTGTGGCAAGTCAAGGATTTGTTGGTCATTTGTATAAGAGTGAATAGTTGTCATCATACCGCGCTTGATTCCGAAAGTATCGTTTAATACTTTAGCAAATGGAGCTAAGCAGTTTGTAGTACAAGATGCGTTTGATAATACGTGGTGGTTATCTGCATCGTACTTGTCTTCGTTAACACCCATAACGATTGTGATATCTTCGTTAGATGCTGGTGCAGAGATGATAACTTTTTTAGCGCCTGCTTCAAGGTGCTTCGCTGCATCTTCACGCTTTGTGAAACGGCCAGTAGATTCAACTACTACGTCAACACCAAGGTCTCCCCAACCAAGTTGTGCAGGGTCGCGCTCAGCGATAACTTTTACTTTGTGTCCGCCAACTACTAAGTATTCACCGTCAACAGTTACATCTTCTTGAAGAGTTCCGTGAACTGTATCATATTTTAAAAGATGTGCAAGCATGTTTGCATCAGTTAAGTCATTGATTGCAACGATTTCTACATTGCTATTGTTTAATGCCGCACGGAATACGTTACGACCAATACGTCCAAATCCATTAATACCAACTTTTACTGCCATGTTAATTTCCTCCTTTTATATGGGAAAAGATATATTTTTTAAAAGGAATTACCCTTTCAACAACCGTTTAGCCACACCTTCATCGGTAATAAGTATCGTCGAGGCTGGTGCTTGTTTAAAATACGCCTTAATGGCTTTTGCCTTTGAGGCCCCGCCTGCAACTGCAATCACATGTGGGATCTCCGCAAGGTCTTCCAGCTGAAGTCCAATCGTAAATACCTTGTGGACAATCTCGCCTTCTTCGTTAAAATAATAACCAAATGCTTCCCCGACTGCCTTCCCATCTTCAAGCTTTTTCTTAATATCCGGGTTGGTTTTCCGTCGTTCAGCCATTGTGATAGCATCTCCAATTCCATGAAGAACCATGCTTGCTGATTTAATCAAATGCAATACATCATGAATATCAGGTTCTTTAATGAGGGATTCATAAATTTCTGAACTGACCTGATCGGGAACATAGAATACACGATGTTTAGAATCGGTATTTTTTGCCATATTCGAGCAAATGGTGTTCGCCTGGTTATGGACATCTTCACCAACTCCGCCTCGAGCAGGGACAAATAGCAATTCCTTCTTAGAAAAATCAGGTGTTAATCTTTCTGCAACAGCAGCCATGGTTGAACCGCCAGTAACAGCGATGATATTTTTCCCGCTTAGAAGCTTTTTCATGCAAATCGCACTTGCTTTGCCAAGCTCTCCTTTGACCATCGGTGACTCATCACTATCGCCAGGGACGATAATGACCTTCTTGATGCCAAGCCGGTGCTTTAATTCCAATTCCATTACATCAATACCCTTTAACTCACGCATCAAACCTTCTAAGTCTTCTAGTAAATTTTTCCCTTCAGAAGTTAAACTCATTCCCACATTGTTTGTAAAAATAAGATTTTGCTCTTTCAGGAATTCAACTTCACCACGAAGGACTCGTTCGGTTAATTCTAAGCTAACGGCTAAACTTCTTCTACCTACTGGCTGCATAAAACCTATGTATCGTAGGATAGAATAACGTTTCTGCAGGACTTGAAGAAGATCGGGTACTAATTTTTTTTGGATATCGATAAATGACTGCATGATGTTCATGCTCCTTTTATTCTATGTAGTTGGTCATTAAATGTCCACCATAGACATATTGTGTCCCACCTACTCTAAAAAAAATCACCCCTACTACGTTTTTCATTGTAACAGGAGTGAAAACCTATTTCAACTTATAAAATCGCCTTTTTTTCATGTAAACGATTTCTTATGTCAAATTTGTTAACGAAGCCATATCCTGCCTCTACTCCGTCAATGAGAACCACTGGAATCATCAGTCCATAACGTTCCGTTAATTCATCACTTGTTTCAATATCAATTTCTTCGAGGTGAAAATTCCATTCCTCTTTTAATTCAAGGAGAGTGTCCTTCGCTTTATCACATAATGGACAGCTTTTTCTTGTATATAGTGTAATCGTAGTTTGTGACATTAGTCGATTCCTTTCCATCTTGTGGTTCTAGCCTTATAAAAATACCAATGTTTAAAGCTGAAATCCACTATATTACTTAAACCTTTTTCTTTTTGAGGAAGATTGAATCCCTAATTGTTCGCGATACTTAGCAATGGTCCGTCTGGATACCACGATTCCATTGTTCTCCTTTAAAAGACCAACAATATCTTGGTCAGAAAGTGGCTTTTCTTTATTCTCTTGTTCTATTAAATTACTAATCTCATTCTTCACCTGTGTTGATGAAGTACTTTCATCATCTGCAACAGTTTGTATGGTACTAGTAAAGAAGGATTTTAAGGGAAAGGTCCCTAACGGGGTTTGGATATATTTTTCCCTTACTGCCCGACTAACGGTCGATTCATGAATATCAAGCTCGGTGGCAATTTCCTTCATTGTCATCGGTTCTAAATATTTCATCCCTTTAAGTAGGCATACGGTTTGTTTTTCAACGATTTTCGCGATGACTCTTGTTAGTGTCTCTCTCCGTTGTTCAATGGCCTTTAAAATCCACTGATAATCCTGAACCTTATCTTGGAGAAATTTGCTGACCTGCTGATCCTGATCTTTAAATTTTTTGAAATACGATTCATTAAAGCTAATCCTCGGCAGAGAGTCATCAAACATACGCACCTCAAGTCCGTCTGTCGTTCGTTCCACAATGGCATCTGGAATAATATATGATGATGTTTCTTCTCTTAGAAAAGCCCCTGGTTTTGGATTAAGGAGCTGAACCTGATCGAATAGATCTTGAATCTCCTTTAGTGATACCTGAAGCTCCTTAGAAATTTGTCTCCATTTCTTTTCAGCGAAAGGGACAAAATGGTTTGTAATGATGGTTTGGGCCAGTTCGTTATTTGGATTTTGATAATATAGTTGCATCAACAGACACTCTTGCAGGTTTCTTGCACCAATTCCTGCCGGTTCCAATGTTTGAATGACAGCGAGACATTCTTCAACTAGTTCCTCTTCTACAAGTAAGCTTTCTGCAATTTCATTTAGCTCACCTGTAAAGTAACCGTTTTCATCCAAATGTAGAATGAGGTGTCGTATTACTTTTAGTTGATCTGTTGAAAGGGTGGTTATTTTTAATTGAGAGAGTAAGTGTTCTTCAAGAGAAAATGGTTTTTCGGCAATTTGCTCAATCCAATTCTTTTCCTCTTTTTGATGTTTCCGTCGATTGCGATCAATCAGGGGATTCATTGGCTTGACCGTGCCGCTTTCGAGTTGCATCAAGGGATTTTCAAGGACCTTATCTTCTAAAAAGGTAGTTAGCTCCTGAGCCGAATACTGTAGTAAGGCAATTGCCTGGGATAATTCCTGTGTCATTGCCAACTTTAACGTTTGCTGCTGCCATAAACCCGCTTTCAAGTTCATTCCGATCCCCCCATGGTACCTATTTTACACGATAGGGGGGTGTTCGGGTAATGTAAATTTTAGAATAGCGTAAGCGGTGTAATTAGCCAATAAAAATGAAAGCCCCTCTCTCTTGAGAAGGGCTTTCATTTTTTAAAACATAACTGACCAGGTTTTGGGACCAACAATCCCGTCCGCTGCTAAACCGTTTCTTTGCTGAAATGCTTTTACCGCTTCTTCGGTTTTTCGTCCAAAGATTCCGTCAGTAACTACCCCTACTTTCGCTTGAACAAGCTTTACATTTTTTGAATCACTGGAACCTCTTTTTATAAGGTGACCAGGATAAGCATGCTTATTTACCTTGCCTACTTCTTCTAGTTTAATTTTTGTTTTTGGACCCACAATCCCATCTACTGCTAATCCATGACGGGATTGAAAGGATTTCACTGCTCGGAGTGTTTCTTCTCCAAAATCACCGTCAGCCCCGAATCTCGGAAGCTTCTCATCAGCTTTAAGAAGGTACTCTTGTAGGATTCTTACATCAGAGCCTTTATCGCCTAATCTTAATATATTGGGGTGTGAGGTCTGTCCATTCATAGGAACGGATGCAACTAGGGTTGGATGAATTGAATTATAATTCATAACCCGTCTAATAAACTCGCCTTTGTCAATTGATGTTCCAGGACAAGTTTTACTTGCATGCTCTCGGTGAAACATTATTTTAGCCCCGCATTGAGTAACAAGAAAATGTTGTAGCTTTAACATAGAATTAAGCTGTGCTCCTTCCAACTTGTCATGACCTACGTCAAAGTTACCTAACATTTCTGTCATAAATGCCCCTGTATTGT
Source organism: Neobacillus sp. Soil_C_43 (assembly GCF_057656715.1). Lineage (NCBI taxonomy): Bacteria > Bacillati > Bacillota > Bacilli > Caryophanales > Bacillaceae > Neobacillus > Neobacillus sp. Soil_C_43. Next base: position 146,194 of record NZ_JBDGJV010000008.1, on the reverse strand, counting down.
AACCAACAATACCTGCCGGCGTTTGGTTAAAATCTCTCCCGGTGACAAATAATCCATCTGGCATGAGGGTGACATGTTGTCCTATGTCATTCCATCCACGAGTGTCGACATGATAATTCCTCATCGCTCGTTGTAATTCAAGATGGTTCTTTCCGTTGAAGTCACTATGATCAGGTTCCCAAGTATGGTGTACCTGAGAATAATTGTACTTCTTCCCTACTAACCTTTGAATTAACTGGTCAACAGTTATAATCTCAAATGCCATTGTTTATCCTCTCCTTTAATAAAAACTTATGCCAGGCAACGTGGATTCGTGTGGGCTTTGCCTCTTTCTATGAATCCTCATTGTCTTGGCGTGTCTTTATAATCAACAATGGCACTTACAATAGTTAGTGGTATCATTCATGGTATTTTTGAAAAAAGGTAAAAAAAATACTATTACGTTTTATAAACGTAATAGTACCAAGAACTTAATGACGCCCTCGGCAGGAATCGAACCCACATCTCAAGAACCGGAATCTTACGTGCTATCCGTTGCACCACGAGGGCAGATATGTTAGCGACTTACATATTATATGCCATTACTATGCAATTTGCAAGTAGGGATTGGGTTTAAAAATATGTGAAGTGGGTATGATGAATTAGGGAAAGCTGTCGAACAAATTTAAGTCAAACCGTTTGACCTTTATTGACCATCCAGTGTATGATAACAATACATAATATTTTTACCTTTCTATTCAAAAGGAGGAAGAAACATGAATTTAATCCCTACAGTAATTGAACAAACAAACCGTGGCGAAAGAGCATATGACATTTACTCTCGCCTACTAAAAGACCGGATTATTATGCTTGGAAGCGCAATCGATGATCATGTAGCTAACAGCATTGTTGCCCAATTATTATTCCTTGAAGCTGAAAATCCTGAAAAGGATATTACTCTTTATATCAACAGCCCAGGCGGAAGCATCACATCTGGAATGGCTATTTATGACACAATGCAATATATTAAAGCAGATGTTTCAACAGTATGTATCGGAATGGCTGCCTCTATGGGTGCATTCCTTCTTGCTGCAGGTGCGAAAGGCAAACGTTTTGCCCTTCCAAATGCTGAAGTCATGATTCACCAGCCACTTGGTGGTGCTCAAGGTCAGGCTACTGAAATTGAAATCGCAGCGAAGCGTATCCTTTTCCTTCGTGAAAAATTAAATGGCATTTTAGCAGATCGTACTGGTCAACCTCTTGAAGTGATTCAAAAAGATACAGACCGCGATAACTTCATGACTGCTGAAAGAGCAAAAGAATACGGTCTAATCGACAGCATCATTTCTCGTAAGCCAACTGATTCTGCAGAAAAGAAATAATAACTTAAGCAATCGGCGAACGCCGGTTGCTTTTTATTTATAGGCTGTGTTAAAGAACATTATTGATTTTATACCCTGTTGATTGGAGCGGAAGGCACGAAGACTCCTGTGGGAGTATGGTTCAGGGGAGACCCCGCAGGCGCAAGCGCCGAGGAGGCTCGCCGAAACACCCACGGAAAGCGAAGTGCCTGGAGCGGAAGTCAACAGGCAAGTTTAACAAAGCCTACAACTAAAAAAAGGGTTCAGACTCAGATAACCAGAGTCGAACCCTTTTTAATTTATTGTTCTTTTTGGATAAAATCAGTTAAAGAGTGGATCGCATTTTCTTCATCATCGCCATCTGCAATAATATTTATCACAACACCTGAGCCAACAGCAAGGCTCATTAATCCCATAATACTCTTGGCGTTAACCTTCTTACCATCTTTCTCTAAAAAAATATCTGCTGAAAAACGGTTTGCTTCTTGCACAAAAAGTGCTGCTGGTCGTGCTTGAAGACCAGTCTTCAATTTAACTTCTACTTCTTTTGCCAACATCGCGCATTTCCTCCTCGTGTCCATTCTCTATATTCATAAAACAATTTCAACCAGTTACTAATCCCTTGAAGCAATTTCTCCCATCCGTAGCTTTTCGGCAATTTCATCAATCTTTCTTAGGCGATGATTAATGCCTGATTTACTGATGGTCCCACCAGACACCATTTCTCCTAATTCCTTCAAAGTTACATCCGTATATTGCATACGGAGCTCCGCAATTTCCCTTAGTTTATCGGGTAGAATTTGAAGACCGACTGTTTGATTAATGAAGCGGATATTCTCCACCTGCCTGATCGAGGCACCAATCGTTTTATTCAGATTGGCAGTTTCACAGTTAACAAGGCGATTGACCGAATTCCGCATATCTCTTACGATTCTTACATCTTCAAAGCGCAGCAAGGCGTTATGAGCACCAATAATATTTAAAAACTCGGTAATTTTCTCCGCCTCTTTTAAATACGTAATATAGCCTTTTTTACGCTCAAGCGTTTTGCTGTTAAGACCAAATATATTCATCAATTCACATAAAGAGTCGTTGTGCTCTTTATAAAGTGAAAAAATTTCCAAATGATAAGAAGATGTTTCTGGGTTATTGACCGATCCACCTGCCAGAAATGCTCCGCGTAAATAAGAACGCTTACAACACTTCTTCTTTATGAGGTCCGGTGAAATATCATGTATAATGGTAAATCCTTCCCCGAGTATTTTGGTATCTTCGAGAATTTCCCTCGCCTGTTCTGACAGGCGCACAATATACACATTGTTCTTTTTTAGCCTCATTTTCTTTCGAACAAGCAGCTCCACCTGTACTTGGTAGCTCTTTTTTAATAAAGTATAAATCCTTCTAGCAATTGCAGCATTTTCGGTTTGAATATCAACAACTAACTTCCTATTTGAAAAGGAAAGGGAACCGTTCATGCGGATCAATGCTGATAGCTCAGATTGAATGCAGCATGTTTTCACTTCCAGGTTAGTTAATTCTTTTTTCGTCTCCGAAGCGAAAGACATCCCCTCACCCCCTAAAACCTCATAATGATCTTGTTTCTTAATAATAGTCTATATTAAACGTGACTGTTGATTTCCACTCCAGGCACTTCGCTTTCCGTGGGCGTTTCGGCGAGCCTCCTCGGCGCTAGCGCCTGCGGGGTCTCCCCTGAACCGTACTCCCACAGGAGTCTTCGTGCCTTCCGCTCCAATCAACTGGGTATAAAAAAATAACACTGTTCTTAAACATATCCTACTTTTAAAACCTACAAGTATTTACGCTTCAAAACGCTTTTTGGTTTCATCTAATAACAAATTATATAAAATTTTTGCTACCTTTTTTGGATCATGTCTTAAAGCACCATTCTCCTGGTAAGCAATATCGGCATGCACCACTTCAAGACCCAACTCATAAAGCCTAGGCAAATCATATTCCACAGGGTTCGCCAATTCTTCATTGTAACGAAGCTGAATATCCTTTGGCACTTCTTCATTGTTAACTAAAATGGTATTCATAAACGCACAGCTCATATGGTCATAAATCGCCTTTACATGATCGCTCGCTGTATAATCGTGTGTTTCCCCTGCTTGTGTCATTAGATTACATATATACACCTTTTTAGCATGGGAACGACATACTTCATCCCCTAAACGCGGGACTAACAAATTAGGTAGAATACTGGTATACAGGCTTCCAGGACCAATAATAATTAAGTCCGCCTGACGAATCGCTTGGATCGTCTCAGGTAATGGGCGGATATTTTTTTTAGATGTTAAAAAGACTCTCTTAATTTTCTTGCCGGAATAAGGGATCTTTGATTCGCCCGAAACAATCGCACCGTCCTCCATCTCAGCGTGCAAAACCACGCTTTGGTTGGCCGCAGGCAGCACCTTCCCACGAACGTTTAGAATCTTACTCATCTCCTGAATGGCGTGAACAAAATTTCCGGTAATCGAAGTCATCGCAGCCAAGATTAAATTTCCTAATGAATGGCCGGAAAGTTCATTTGACGTTTTAAACCGATGTTGAAACATTTCCTCCACAAGCGGTTCTACATCAGATAGTGATGCTAGCACATTGCGAATATCTCCTGGAGGAGGAATATGGAGGTCATCGCGCAAGCGTCCTGAGCTGCCTCCGTCATCCGCGACTGTCACTATGGCGGTAATGTCCACAGGATACTGTTTTAACCCTCGTAGCAAAACTGGTAATCCTGTTCCTCCGCCAATAACGACAATTCGAGGCTGTCCGTAATTACTCATGTTGTTTTATCCTTTCTCCTCTCAATGTCACGGTGGGAAACAATCGTCTTATAATCCTTTTTGAAAAATTCACCAATATATTCAGCTAGCGCAACCGAACGATGCTGCCCGCCTGTACAGCCGATGGCAATCACCAGTTGTGCTTTACCCTCCCTTTTATAATGCGGAAGCATGAAGGTGAGTAAGTCAGTGACTTTTTCTAAGAATTTATGCGTTTCGTTCCATTTTAAAACATAGCTAGAAACCTCATCGTCCAGCCCTGTTTTTGGCCTCATATGCTCGATATAGTGTGGATTCGGTAAGAAGCGCACATCAAAAACAAGATCAGCATCAATTGGAATCCCATGTTTAAATCCAAACGACATGACATTGACAGTAAAGATTAGTTGTCTATTAGCCGTAAATTCGGTTAATATTTTTTCTCGTAACTCACGCGGTTTCATCTGAGAAGTGTTATAAATCAACTGTGCCCGGCCTTTTAATTCCTCCAAAAGCTCTCGTTCAAGCGTGATGCCTTCTAGAGGCAAACCTGTTTGAGCAAGCGGATGTGACCGTCTTGTTTCCTTATATCTGCGTACTAGTGTCGAATCATCCGCATCTAAAAATAGAATCTGCGGCGTTACCCAAGAGGTTTCAGTTAACTCATCGAGTGCTTTAAAGAGATGATCGAAGAATTCTCTCCCTCTTAAGTCCATTACAAGGGCAACTTTATTCATTTTATTCCCTGATTCCTTCATAAGTTCAAGAAATTTAGGAAGTAACGTAGGAGGCAGATTGTCGACACAGAAGAACCCTAAATCTTCAAAGCTTTGAATGGCTACAGTTTTTCCAGCCCCAGACATTCCTGTAATAATGACCATTTGAGTTTCAATTGTCGAACCAGTACTCATTTCCCATTCCCCCCAAAAACTATATATTCTTATTCCTCCAAACACCATCTTGATTTCGCACATGGCTTGTCAATAATGCGTTTACATTTAACTCGGGTCTAATCGGTAACCTATCAGCTCAAATTCCTTGGTATAAGTAAATGTACCGTAGATGATTCCTTTTCCATGAACCATGTAATCAATAATATGATAGTCACCCTCGGCCATCGGCAGACTTTTCACCTGATCAATTGGTTGCCACGCGAGCTTACCTTCAGGCGATTCCTCTAAATCCACCCCATCCGATTCCGTGGCGCAAAAAGTGAACATCATCCATTCTGAAAGGAGCTGTTCTCCTTCTTTCATGATCATAGTGAAAATACCTTTAAGCTGTGGATTTTTGAGATAGATTCCCGTTTCTTCACGGTATTCTCTTATGCAAGAATCACGAACCGATTCACCAGGTTCCATTTTTCCGCCTGGAGCCACCCACCAGCCGCGGCTCGGTTTTTGCAGCAACAAAATTTTATCCTCTTTTATTAATACACAATTGGTGACCCGCTGCATGTTTCCACCCTCTTTATTTAAGCACAAAGGCTTGTGTAAGTATGCCAAATATCCTAATATAACATTTAATTTATTCTTTTCATTATACTATTTTTAAGATACAGTCACAATGAATACAAATTTGATATTTCTGTTAATTATTTCTGTTAGCAAACTTGGGAAACTAGTTTTGAGGAGACTTCATTTTTTAGCCACAAAAAAAAATTGCACAAGCTGCTGGGCTTGTGCAGGAAGGTATATATTTTTAAAGGGGGTCAATTATTGTTATCATACCCTAACTATATTTCACTACTGTTACAGAAGAGTTAAAACAGGATTACGTTTCTGTGAATGTTATGTTAACACTACTCACAATAGTGCTAACCATCTATTTTCTTACCTTCATCTCTTCCTTCAGTTCTTCTACAAAATGTTGAGCGCTCTGTGCCGCAATACTACCGTCACCTGTCGCAGTAACAATTTGGCGTAAGGTTTTTTCACGAATATCTCCCGCTGCAAACACACCAGGTACTTTTGTTTCCATGCGGTCGTTCGTTTCGATATAGCCGTTTTGATTCGTAATGCCCAGGCTCTCGAATGGTTTTGAAAGTGGAACCATTCCAACGTAGATAAACACACCATCTGCTGACAATTCTTGTTCTTCTCCAGTTTCAGTTGAAACAAGCGTCACACTACCAACCTTGCCGTCTTTACCATTGATTGTTTTAACCGTGTGATTCCAGATAAAACCGACCTTCTCATTTGCAAACGCACGATCTTGAAGAATCTTTTGTGCTCGAAGCTGATCACGTCGATGAACAATAGTCACTTTAGAAGCGAAACGAGTTAAATAGACGCCTTCCTCAACGGCAGAGTCTCCTCCACCAATAACGAACAATTCTTTTCCTTTGAAAAAGGCACCATCACAAACGGCACAATAAGAAACGCCACGGCCGCCAAGTTCTTTTTCACCAGGTACTCCAAGCTTTTTATATTCGGCACCTGTTGAAATGATAACGGAGTGCGCTTTGTATTGTTTTGCACCAGCGGTTACCAGTTTGTAATCGCCGTGGTCAACGATTTCCTTAATATCGCCGTAGGCATATTCTGCACCAAATTTTTTCGCGTGCTCGAACATTTTTGTGGATAAATCTGGCCCTAGAATACTCTCAAAACCCGGATAGTTTTCCACATCCTCTGTGTTGGCCATTTGTCCGCCTGGCATTCCACGTTCAATCATAAGTGTGGAAAGGTTGGCGCGTGATGTATAAACAGCAGCGGTCATCCCAGCAGGACCAGCCCCCGCAATAATAACGTCATAAATTTTTTCCTCAGACATTTTGTGGTTCACTCCTTAAAAAAAAACGATTAAGTATATATTTCCCTACTTAATCGTAATAAACAATCGGTTTATAGTCCATTTATCTGCTTAATTTAGAAAATCGTTTACAAGTTTGACATATTTACCAATTGTTGCAGATGAAAGTCCGTAACGGTTGGCTACTTCTTGCTGCGAAACTTTTTCACTTCGCAACTTGTACCATACATATTCCACTGCCCCAGCCCAGGCACGTTTATTTTTCAAGCTGACGTTGGCTTTAGAAAGTTCAACGAAAACAGAAAACCACATCAAATATAAGCCTGACTCCATCATGCCAATCGGCTGATGATTTTCATAAAAAATCTCTGCAATTTCCTGTGCATCTGCTGTTGTCGATTGTTTTCCCGAACGAATTAATGAAATATATTCCTTCTCTAACGTGGTAAGCTTTTGATTTTGAAAAAGCCGCTTAGAAGTAATAATTTCTTCTTTTTTACTGGATACTGTTGTGAGAAACAGAGCAAATAATCGCTCTTCTACATAGTCGCTTTCAAGCTTTTGAAAAATAGAGCCTGACAGGTCTTCAAAACCATTCGCGACTTCTTTTTCTCCCCATGGCTCAGAACCTTCCTTGTCAGGGTTCAATTCAAGCACCTTTTTCCAAGTGCTTTTTGCAAAGTTTTGATTGCCAGTATAATACGCTGAATAGGAAAGCCAATAATAAAACGGACCGTCCCCATCATAGCCATGCTTATATAGTTTCTTTAACCATAAATAGGCCTGTTCATATTCGCCCACTAAGGCAAAGGTAGTACCCAGTTTAAATTGATGTTCGCTTAACATAGGTTGAATTTTTTTCAGGGATTCATGCAAATTGGCAGCATTTTTCAGTTTTCCTTGGTAATGAGCAAAGACCAAGCGGTTACAAAGGGCATGTAAATTCCCTGGATTCCGCTCGAGCACATCATCTAAAATGCTTTCTGCCTTTTCCGCTTTTCCTAAGTAAAAATAGGCAAGCGCTAAGTTGTTGTATGCTGACCAGTATTCTGGGTATTCCTTGACGACATCCTTTAACAGCTCAATCGCTTTTGGAAAGTATCCCGACTCTAACAGGTCACGAGCCTGTTCTTGTTTGACAATTAAATCATCCTGCTCATACCAATCGTCCTCTAGACCATCTGATTCAAAGGTTAGGAGCTCTAATAAATCTTCCGTGTCATTAGAAAAATCACCCTCTGGATCTAGTTGCAGGTAGAGCTGCGCGTGATGATACGCATCTTTAAAAAATCCCAGGTGGGCATAATTGTTTGCTAAAAAGTAGTGGCACTCCGCCATTTCCGGATCAAGTTCTTCAAGGATGAGATGCAAGAGTCGGTTGGAATTTTCAAACTCGCCAAGTTCTGTTGACACAATCGCCAACTGGCATGTAATCATCGGTTCACCCGGCTCAAGCTGAATCGCTCGCCCAAGATATTTTTTTGCTTTTATAAAATCACGTCGATGGTATGCCTTCAAACCCTTCGTGAAATAATATTCCCCCGTAGGAACAAATGAAAGTATTTTTCCCGTTTGCATTCTTGCTTTCGCTTTTTTTCCCATGAAGTCCTCCACATTCATCAATATAACTTAGGTAGTATAACACATTATCGGGTTGTTCGAGAAGGTTTATAATATGCAGGCTTGTAGAAATATTTTATGGAGTATCTTTCTTCCCAATATCCCTAACACGTAAGAAAACCAGCCCCATTAGGACCGGTCCTTGTGTCTTTCTTCTAAGGTTCTTAGTACTTCTTTAAATGGAAGTCCTTGTTCCACCAATAAAACCTGCAGGTGATAGAGTAAATCTGCCGCCTCCCAGCGCAGTTCTTCTTGATCACGGTTTTTGGCAGCGATAATCACCTCAGCCGCTTCTTCCCCGACTTTTTTCAAAATCTTATCGACGCCTTTTTCAAAAAGGTATGTGGTATAGGCACCTTCCGGACGCTCCTGCTCCCGTTGACAAATGACCTGCTCGAGCCTCTGTAGGATGCCATAATCAGCCAATCCAGTCTTCCGGTCCGCTACCTCGTCCGTAAAACAGCTAACGGCCCCCGTATGACAAGCAGGCCCCTTCGGATTGACCAACACGAGGAGTGCATCCTGATCACAGTCATATTTGATGCTGACAACTGATTGCGTATTCCCACTTGTTGCCCCTTTATGCCATAACTCTTGGCGTGAACGGCTGAAGAACCAGGTTTCACCCGTCTCAAGGGTCTTTCCAAGCGATTCCTTGTTCATATAAGCTAACGTTAAGACTTCCATCGTTTCTGCATCCTGGATGATGGCAGGGACAAGACCCTTTTCATCAAAACGAATCTCTTCTATATTCATCGGACGACAACTCCTTTTTCCCGCAAATAGCTTTTCACTTCATGGACGGACGTTTCTTTATAGTGAAAAATCGACGCAGCTAAGGCCGCATCAGCTTTCCCGCTAACATAAGCTTCTTCAAAGTGTTCGGCATTTCCTGCCCCACCCGATGCAATAACAGGGATGGAAACAGCCTCACTGACCGCTTTTGTTAATGATAAGTCAAATCCACGCTTTTCCCCGTCACTATCCATGCTGGTTAATAAAATCTCACCAGCCCCACGCTCGGCAGCTTCCACAGCCCATTCGATAACTTTTTTCTCCGTAGGTGTTCGTCCACCATGTGTATACACACGCCACGTTCCGATTTCAGTGTCAAATTTCGCATCGATTGCGACGACGATACATTGCGAGCCGAAGTATCCTGCGCCTTCCCCAATCAGTTCAGGATTCATAACGGCGGCCGTATTTAACGACACCTTATCCGCTCCAGCTCGAAGAATTCTCTTCATGTCCTCTAAAGCGTTGATACCACCGCCCACGGTAAACGGGATCGCCAGCTCTGTGGCGACTGCCTTTACAACCTCGACCATCGTTTTTCTGCCCTCAACGGAAGCAGAAATGTCGAGAAAGACAAGCTCATCTGCACCTTGTTCATCGTAAAAGCGCGCCAATTCCACTGGGTCCCCCGCATCGCGAAGCTGCACGAATTGGACTCCTTTCACTACTCGTCCATCCTTCACGTCAAGGCATGGAATAATTCGTTTTGTTAATGTCATCATTTACACCATCCTTTTCCGTGCCTCGTCATGTTTCTATTTAAATTAGGCTTTGGCCGATGCCAAGGCTTCCTTCAAGGTAAACCGATTCTCATAGAGGGCCTTTCCTACAATCGCCCCGCTAATACCTTTTTCAGAAGCTAACGCCTTCAAATCCTCGAGACTGCTTACTCCACCGGAAGCAATGACATTTTTTCCGGTTACTTCAGCCATTTGGCAAACCGCCTCAATATTTGGTCCAGAGAGCGTACCGTCGGTTGCAATATCCGTAAAAATAAAGGTTTCTGCACCTGCATCTGCAAAACGTTTGCCAAGATCGAGTGCACGAAGCTCCGAAGTATCTAGCCAGCCGTGTGTGGCCACATATCCGTTTTTGGCATCAATGCCAATCGCAATTTTCCCACCGTACTTCTTAATCATTCCCATCGCAAAATCCGGGTTAGAAACGGCAATACTCCCTATGATTACCCGATCCACGCCGTTTTCGAGATAATGCAGGATGTCTTCCTCCGAGCGAATTCCACCGCCAATTTGGACCTTCACGTTCAACTTTTGTGCGGTCTCAATGACAAATCGGTCGTTCACCCTCTTGCCATCCTTTGCACCATCAAGGTCGACCATGTGAATCCACTCGGCTCCATCAGCTGCAAAGCTTCTTGCCATATCAAACGGGGAATCCCCGTAGATTGTTTCCTTATCATAATCCCCTTGAAGAAGACGAACGCAATTGCCGCCCCGCATATCAATGGCAGGATAAATTGTGATACTCATTGAATAGCCTTCCTTTCCTCCACCATTTGTAAAAAATTATTTAAAAGAGCCATCCCGAGTTTACTGCTTTTTTCAGGATGGAATTGCATTCCCATGATATTGTCCTTACCAACCACTGCCGAAACCTGTTCATGGTAATCTGCTTTTGCGATTAACACGTCGGAATTTTGTGCGTCTACGAAATAGGAATGAACAAAATACACATAATCCTCTTCCAGATTTTTTATAAGTGGTGAATCGTTCACAAATTCAAGCTTGTTCCAGCCCATGTGTGGAACTTTGTAGGACTCGCCTTCTGGTGTTTGGCCTGGGAAACGCTGTACACTTCCCGGTAGTAGTCCTAATCCTTCCGTGAGCCCGTTTTCTTCGCTGCTTTCAAAAAGCAGTTGCATACCGAGACAGATGCCGAGAAGGGGTTTACCTGTTGCCGCATATTCCTTAATCGTGTTTACTTGGAGGCGTTCCATGGCATCTCGGAAGGAACCAACGCCGGGAATAATCAACCCATCTGCGTTAAGTAATTCATTATGATCAGCCGAAATAAAATATTCGGCCCCTAGCCGTTCCAACGCCTTACTCACACTAAATAAATTTCCCATACCATAATCAATAATCCCAATCATCGTGCCCCTCCTTTCTAGGTGCATTTTTCACATCGTCCTCCTGCGGTGGACAGTGTCCTCGAGTGGTGCCTGACACCATTGTTTTTTATAGCATCCCTTTTGTGGAGGGGATGCCTTTGATGCGTGGGTCGATGGTGGTTGCTTCGTCGAGCGCCCGGCCCAATGCTTTGAAGACGGCTTCAATCATGTGGTGCGTGTTTTTTCCATAATGAACAATTACATGGAGGTTCATTCTCGCCTCTAAGGCTAGTTTCCATAGAAATTCGTGGACAAGCTCTGTATCAAAGGTTCCCACTTTTTGTCCAGGGAACTCCGCACGCATTTCGAGATGCGGGCGATTACTGAGGTCAACAACCACTTGAGCCAAGGCTTCATCCATTGGAACAAAGGCATTTCCGTAGCGCTTAATGCCGCGCTTATCTCCAAGGGCTTCTCGTAATGCTTGCCCTAAGCAAATGCCGATATCTTCTGTTGTGTGGTGATCATCCACCTCAGTATCGCCATTAGCATTAACAGTCAGATTGAATTGACCGTGTTTCGTGAACAAATCAAGCATATGACTAAGGAATGGTACACCTGTCTCTAGGTTAGACTGTCCCTCCCCATCTACAGCTAATGCTAGTTGGATTTTTGTCTCGTTTGTGTTCCGTTCAATACTTGCCACTCTTTCCATGAAGTTGCCCTCCTATAATTCTTGCTTCATTTTTAAGATCTTTATGTACTTTATTAGGGTTGTAGCGATATGAAGGACAGTTAAGCCTATTTATCAGGTCATTTTGTCCTTCATTCGCCTGATGAAGGACAGTTTTGCCTTTTTAACGGTTGATTTTGTCTTTCATCCACTTGATGAATTTTGTCCTTCATCCTACTGTTTATCATTTTCCAAACGTATTTCCACGGCCCGGGCGTGTGCTTCTAGCCCTTCCATCCTCGCAAACTTTGCAATTTTAGCCGCATTCTCCAGCAACGCCTTCTTGCTATAGACAATCACACTTGATTTCTTTTGAAAATCATCGACATTCAGCGGGCTCGAGAAGCGCGCCGTACCGTTTGTCGGCAGTACATGATTCGGTCCGGCGAAATAATCACCTACCGGCTCTGAGCTATAACGCCCGATAAAAATCGCTCCCGCGTGACGAATTTTACCAAGAAGCTCCATCGCGTTCTCGGTCATAACCTCCAGATGCTCAGGCGCTAACTGATTAACCGTCTCAACGGCTTCATCCAAATCAGCGGCCACATAAATCGCACCATAATCCGCAATCGAACGGGCAGCAATTTCTTTTCGCGGCAGCACCACAAGCTGTTTCTCCACCTCTTGTGCTACTTCTTCCGCTAACCTCATCGACGGTGTAACCAACACACTGCAGGCACGTGGATCGTGCTCTGCCTGTGACAACAGATCCGCCGCAATCTCATCTGCTGGTGCCGTTTCATCTGCTAAAATAGCAATTTCACTTGGCCCAGCAATCATATCAATATCAACATCTCCGAATACTTCGCGTTTAGCCAGCGCCACAAAAATATTCCCAGGGCCAGTAATTTTATCAACGGAAGCAATCGACTCTGTCCCATAAGCTAAAGCCGCTATTGCTTGCGCTCCACCCACTTTATAAATCTCTTCGACGCCAGCTTCCTTCGCAGCAACCAACACGGCTGGAGGCAAATTCCCCTCTGAATCCGGCGGTGAAACCATTACAATCCGCGTGACCCCTGCTACCTTCGCTGGAATCACGTTCATTAGTACCGAAGATGGATAGGCGGCTGTGCCACCTGGAACATATACCCCAACAGAATCGAGGGCGGTTATTTTTTGACCTAGAATCGTCCCATTCTCCTCTGTCGTCATCCATGATGGACGAAGCTGTTTCTCATGGAAGGAACGAATATTTTCCGCCGCCTCTCGAACAATGGAAACAAAACCTTCATCGACCTTCTGATACGCTGTCTCAATTTCCCCCTCGGTTACGGAAAAAGAAGAAAGGTTCACTCGATCGAATTTCTCCGTATATTCTCTTAGCGCCTCATCACCTCTGGTCCGTATCTCTTGAATAATCCCCTTAACGATAGCCACCTGCTCAGTGGTCCCCGCTTCAATCGAACGCTTAATCGAAATCTGTTCCGACACTTTTAGTATTTTCATATTACAAAACCCCCTGTGACACCACTTCTGCCAGTCGGCTCACCAGCTCATCAATCCGCTTGTCGTAGATGCGGTAGCTGACAGGGTTCACAACTAGCCTTGAAGTCACATCTCCAATTCGTTCATATTCAACCAGCCCGTTTTCCTTTAAAGTCCTACCGGTTGATACAATATCTACAATCCGGTCGGATAATCCTATAATGGGTGCTAATTCAATCGATCCGTTTAACTTAATAATTTCGACTTGTTCCCCCTGCTCGCGGAAATAGGCTTCCGCAACATTCGGATATTTGGTTGCCACTCGTGGAGCGACATCATTCATTTTAGTGTTCGGCAGGCCGGCAACTGCCAAGTAGCAGTAGCTAATTTTAAGGTCAAGGAGTTCATACACATCGCGTTCCTCCTCCAATAAAACATCCTTTCCGGCAATTCCCACATCAGCCACGCCGTGTTCTACATAGGTAGCAACATCCATTGGCTTCGCTAAAATGAATCGTAAGCCTTCCTCTTCCACATCAATAATAAGTTTTCGCGAATCATCAAACTCGGGCGGTAGCTGGTAATTTGCTTTTCGAAGCAGTTCCACTGCCTCCTCAAATATACGTCCCTTTGGCATCGCAATTGTTAGTATGTTACTCATCGCCGCGTCCTCCGATTAAATAGGTTGTCTCGGCAAATCTTTTTGTAAAAGCATCAAGATTATTGACACCGGTGATATCCTGTAGCACCGCTTTTTGCCCCTGCTCGTGCATCTCATGTGCTAACTGAAAGGCTTCCTTGCGCCGTTCCTGGCTGAAAAAAATGCAGTGAGTAGTATTTTCCAGAGGACCGCCACCGAGTGCTTCTAGAAGCATATCTACTCGAACAGCAAATCCAGTGGCACTTGCCTTTTTTCCAAACTTCTCTATTAAACTATAGCGTCCGCCATTCCCAATCGGAAAACCGACATTCCCGGCGTATGCCTCGAATAAAATGCCCGAATAATAGCTCATATGGCTGACAATAGTAAAATCAAACTTCACATAATCTTCGACGCCATAATCTTTAATGACATCCCAAAGCTCTTTCAATTCGACAATGGCTTCTTTCCCCTTGTCGTTTTCAATAATATCAAGCGCTTGACCGATGACCTCTTCTCCGCCTCTTAATTGTAAAAGCTTTAAGAGACGTTGCTTATCAATGGAAGAGAGCTGTAAAGAGTTTACATGCTCGCGGTAACCGACATAATTTTTCTCAAATAAAAACTTACGTAATGCATTCGCCCGGCCATTCGTTCCGAGAATTTGAACAAACAATTCCTGGGCAAAACCAACATGCCCAACTGATACTTGAAATTGTGGCAGTCCTGCTTTTTTCAAAGAAGAAATCAGTAAGGCAATGACCTCCCCATCGCAGGAAACGGTGTCCTCGTTCAAACATTCCACACCTATTTGTTCGAATTCAGCCGGTCGGCCGCCTTCACGCTGCTGGGCACGAAATACATTGGCTGAATAAGCTAATCTTACAGGAAGGTCTTCTTCTAACAGCTTGGATGCTGCCACCCGTGCGATGGGTGCTGTCATATCTGGACGAAGGACCAAGGTATGTCCCTCTTTATCCAACAATTTAAATAACTGTTGATCAGCAATGGCTGATGCTGCACCAACGGTTTCATAGTATTCAAGCGTAGGTGTTTCAATAAATTGATAGCCCCAAAGTTTCATCGTATCGGACATGTATGTACGTACACCGTCTTTTTTTTCATAAAGTTCTGGCAGTGTATCCCGCATCCCCATGGGCTTTTCAAACATAAACAAGCGACTCATCCGGCTCACCCTTTATTGTAAAATTGCAATTGCTTTAGTCTGCTAATGTGATAATGAATTAAAGTTATTAGTAGTTTACCTCTAGTCATACTGTTCGTCAATGAAAAAGTGTTCTACTTTTTGGAAATCAGTACAGTTTGTGATTATTTTACCCCAGTTATTGGATTAATCCACCAGGAAGCAAATTTATTCTGTGAACTAAGTACAACATTCCGCCGAATTTATCATTTATTCCGCCAATTCGGGACTGAATTCCGCGAGCTTTCCTATTTATTCCGCCAACTTGTGGCGAGATTCCGCCACTTTTTCCATTTATTCCGCCAAACCTCCCATTCCTAGCTGAATTTTTTCCATAAAAAAAAGCCCAGTCATTAAACTAGGCTTCCATCAATGTTTATTTTTGACCACCATATATCGGATCATCGGCCCAACGCTCGGCCAGTTCTTCCTTTGTATAAATGACCCGCATCGGGTTTCCGCCAACGAACGCACCAGCCGGAACATCTTTATGCACTAGTGTTGCCGCTGACACGATGGCTCCATCCCCTATCGTAATCCCCGGCATAATCGTGGAGTTCGCACCTATCATGACCTCACTGCCAATCGTTACGGGACCAAGCCGGTATTCCTTAATTAAATACTCATGAGCCAGGATAGTCGTATTATAACCAATCACGGTGTTACGCCCAACACTGATTTTTTCCGGGAACATGACATCAAGCATCACCATCAGTGCAAAACTGGTTTGTTCACCCACCTTAACCCCAAGCAAGGTACGATACAGCCAATTTTTTATTCCCAGAAATGGCGTATAACGCGCCAACTGAATGACGATAAAGTTTCTGACAACCTTCCAAAATGGCACAGTCTTATAGACATGCCATAAGGAGTTCGCACCTTCAACAGGGTAGCGGGTCGTTTTCCTCATGTTTCTCACTCTCCGAGAATCGTTAATAAATCCTTCATGTTCTCTAGCATATAATCTGGTTCATACTTCGCCACGTATTCTCTGCCTTTAATGGACCATGCCACACCGGCTGTTGCTGTGCCCGCATTTTTACCAGCCAAAATATCGTGGAAATTATCCCCCACCATGATCGCCTCTTCAGGCGTCGAATTCAGCTGTTCAAGAGCCTTGAAAATTGGTTCTGGGTCCGGTTTCACTTTTTCTACATGATCATAAGCTACAATCACTTCAAAGTATTCTTCTAACGCCATCAACCGCAGCCCTTTAAGTGTCACATCATGGCGCTTGGTAGTAACAATACCAAGTTTATACCCACGATCCTTCAACCTCTGAACCGTTTCCTTAACACCAACGAATTCCTTTACAAGATCATCATGATTGGCAATATTAAAAGCACGGTATTCTGAGACCATTTCTTCCACCCGGTCAGGGTCCATGTTGCCAAACACCTCATGAAGTGTAGGTCCGAGGAAAGGCAGAACATCCTCTCGTTGGTACTTGCTTGGATAATATTTTTCAAGAGTATGCAAATAAGTCGTGATAATTAATTCATTCGTATCAATGAGTGTCCCATCTAAATCAAAAAGGACGGTTGTAATTTTGTTAGTCATATGTTGCTTCCTTTCTTTTCACTAGTCCTGAGCGTGTCCATATAGTTCCAACAATTAGGGTTAACAGAACGGCCACACCCAGCCGGATTAAGAATAACGGCCATACAGGAATGCCGAGCGGAACAAAGATCAATGTATCTTCCACAACGGCATGGCAGGCCATGAGAAAAATAAAGGCCAATGTAATATCCTTCTTACTGACTCCATCCTCTTTAACCGCCTGGATCATCACACCTGCCCCATAGGCTAAACCGAATAAAAGACCGGCCGCCATCGTGGTAGACGTATTTTCCTTCATTCCAAGTGTTCTCGTGACTGGAGCCATTGTTTTTGAGAAGCGATTTAACCACTGTAAATCTTTTAAAATCTGAATGACTACCATAAGCGGAATGACAATCATCGCTAATTGTAAAATACCTAGTCCTGCTTTTTGAACGGCCTCCAATATGATCCCTGTTACTCCATCCGCGTGTACGGTACTCGGCTCAATTAAACCATACTGGGCCTTTTCTCCGCCTCCATGCCAGACAAGATTAATGACGGCCGCTGAAAGAAGGGCTAGTCCTGGTCTCGTTACAAGAACTACCCACAGCTTTACTCCTGCTTTCATGGCTACACTAGATTCGATGAATAAGTTATGTGAAAAAGATAGCATGACCGCTAAGATAAACACTTCTTTTACCGAAAAATCCAGCGTGAGTATGGCGCCAATTGCCGCATATAGGTTGAGAAAGTTCCCTAGAACAAGCGGAATGGCTGCATCCCCCGACAAACCAATGAGCTTCATGAGCGGGGAAATCATTTTTATGAGCCAAGGCAGTACAGGTGTATACTGCAGCACTGCCACAATTAAGGTAACGGGAAAAATAATTTTCCCTAAGGTCCATGTTGTCTTTAAGCCAACCAGCAGCCCTTTTTTTAATGAGCTTAATAGCATTTCCCCTATACTCCTTTGCCAATCTAGTCTCTATAATCTAATTTGCTTGATCTAAATAATGCGCCTCTGAAAGTTTCTTCGTTCGGCGATAAATTAAAAATGCCAATGCTCCAACCACAAGGGCAATCGAAATCGTTTGTGCCATTCGAAGACTTCCAAGCATTAAGCTGTCTGTTCGCATTCCCTCCACGAAAAAGCGGCCAATGGAATACCAAATCACATAGGACAGGAAGAGCTCTCCACGGCGGAAATTCACGCGACGAAGTAAAATTAATAAGATAAAGCCGACAAAATCCCAAATGGATTCGTATAAGAAGGTTGGGTGATAGTACGTTCCGTCGATATACATCTGATTAATAATAAAGTCCGGTAAGTGCAGATTTTCAAGGAAGGTCCTTGTTACTTCACGGCCATGTGCTTCCTGATTCATAAAGTTACCCCAACGGCCAATTGCCTGTCCAAGAATTATACTTGGTGCGGCGATATCTGCAATCTTCCAGAAGGAGATCCCACGTTTTTTTGAAAACACATACGTAGTGATAACCGCTCCTATCAATGCACCGTGAATAGCAATTCCACCATTCCAAATCTGCGGTGCTTCAATCGGATGTTTAATATAATACTTCCATTCAAAAATAACATAATAAATGCGTGCCGAAATAATCGCAATCGGAATCGCCCAAAGCATCAAATCGGCAAATGTATCCTTCGGCAATCCTCGGCGATCCCCTTCTCTAATCGCAAGGAATAACGCCAGTGCCAGACCGGATCCGATAATAATTCCATACCAATGCACATCGATTGGTCCTAGTGAAAAGGCAATCGGATTTAGCGGTTGAATCGTTTCGTTCATCTCTCTCTCTCCTTTACCCTTTAAATATCTTCGTGTTCTCCGTCTTCAATCACATCTGATAAGCGATCTGTAAATTGCTGTGCTGCGTTTACACCCATTCTTTTTAATCGGAAATTCATCGCTGCTACTTCGATGATTACAGCTAAGTTTCTTCCTGGGCGGACAGGGACGGTCATCTTTGTCACTTCCGTATCAATAATCTTCATTTTCTCTTCATCTAAACCAAGGCGGTCATATTGCTTTTTCGCATCCCAGATTTCTAAATTCATGATGAGTGTAATTCGTTTGTTGCTACGTACTGCACCAGCACCGAATAAGGTCATAACATTGATAATTCCTAAGCCGCGAATTTCTAATAAGTGTTCAATTAACTCTGGGGAGGTACCTACTAATGTATCCTGGTCTTCTTGGCGAATTTCCACGCAATCATCAGCAACAAGGCGATGGCCGCGCTTGACTAGCTCTAGCGCTGTTTCACTTTTACCTACGCCACTTTTACCGGTAATCAATACACCAATTCCATACACATCCACTAACACACCGTGAACAGCTGTGGTTGGAGCCAGCTTACTTTCTAAAAAGTTCGTTAAGCGGCTGGAGAAGCGGGTGGTTTTCATGCTTGTCCGTAAGACAGGCACTGATTCCCGTTCCGCGGCTTCAATTAATTCCACAGGAACTTCAATATCTCTAGTGACGATAATAGCTGGAGTGATATCCGTACATAACCGCTCCATTCTAGAAACTCGCTCACTCTCAGAAAGCTCTTCGAAAAAGGATAGCTCCGTTTTTCCTAAAAGTTGAATGCGCTCCGCTGGATAAAATTCAAAATACCCTGCAATTTCAATACCTGGACGCGATATATCACTCGTAGTAATGGGACGATTGATTCCCTCTTCACCACTGACCAATTCAAGCTGAAATTTCTTTACTATGTCTATCGTACGTACTTTTGGCAAGTAGCTTCCTCCTCATTGAATGGCATTATTCATAAACGACAGTTCACAAATAATACAAAAAATTTCATTACCTCCTATTTTAGCATTTTTTGAAAAAGAACCAAATAAAAAAAGGGTGCAAAGTTGCACCCTCAGTTATCCTTTGATTCCCTAGATGGATCTAAGATGGTTTTATGAATGATAATATTTACAAGAGACATCATGACGGCAAAGAACAGCGCCATCCCGAAACCTTGAATCTCAAATGCCTCACCCATTAAATAATCGGTTAATTCAAGTGTGATGGCATTGATCACAAACAAGAAAAGCCCCATTGATAAGATGGTTACAGGTAATGTAAATAAAATTAAAAGTGGTCGCACCAGAACATTTAAGATGGATAATAAAATGCTCGCTTGTAAGGCGGCCCAAAATCCTGTCAATTGAAAGCTTTCATGAAAATAGCCAGCAAGTGCCATGAACAAAACTGCATTAATTAAACATCCTATCAGCCATCTCATAATTTAAAATCTCCTACTTATTCTTCAAGTGATTTGTGGATCGTAATGGAACCTGTTTTTGTATCCGCATAGATTCTCATCATTTTATCAGGATGATTGACCGATTGAAAGCGAAGTGACTTTTGAATCATCTCCGTTTTTTCTTCGAGCACCTGAACGCCAATGAGGTTCACATGAAACCCACCTAGGTTTGTTTTCAGCTCACCATTAACAGGGATTCCCTCTGGAATAAAGACCTCTATGCCACCCGTGATCGCTTTTGCTTGAATCCATTCAGAACGATTTCCTCGTACCTTATAACTAATATTACCGTTAAAGGATTGCGTTTCGACCTTCTTAAAATCACCCTCTACCATAATTGCTCCATGTATGGTTTCTGCTTCAAGTTCATCGAGCACACTGCGGTTGACCTTAATTTTCCCATGGGCTGTTTCCAATTCCGCTTTCTTTCCGTTCAACTGATTCAGCGTTATTTTTCCATTGGCGGTCTTTACACGAAGGTCACCCACTTTCATCTCTTCTCCTACTACCGTACCATTAAACATCCTAATTCGGATCCGATCATATTGAGCCTTTGGAACAAAAATGATTGCATCGACCTTCATCCATTTTTGCTGGGTCGTGAAACGTAACTTCTCATTCTCGATTGAAAAGTGTACATCACGAAGGAAGTTTTGACGTGCCTGGTCTTGGTTTTCCACACGATACACTTTGGCCTGACATTCAATTCGTACATCAGGTTGATCCCAAGCAGCGATTTTAACGGTGCCATTAGCCACATCAATATCTATATCCTTCATGGCGGCATTCCCATGCTGAAAAATATGAGAAATATCAACAGATTGGCCGAAGTTCAAATCAAAATCAAAGTCCTTGAGTTTTTTCAAAGCGGAATCAACAAAGTCAAAAATTTTATCCTTTGTGGATTGATACTTCGCTTGAAACGCTTCTTCCTTTTGTGCCTCCTCAAATTGAACAGCAGTCGACAGTTCATTCACCATTTGCTCCTGCTTCTGCTCCATCGTCTCCTGCGCTTTTTCTAATTCCTCAAGCAACGTTAAAGCTTCCTCCACCTTCAGCTTGCCTTCTTCCACCATTTTTAAAATTCGAATTCTTTCCTCTTTCATGGTTTCCACCTCAGCCTCATAATTTTTCCCTCTTAAAGCTTATTCAGCAAGTAATACCTTTACGCCTTTTACAATGTTCCAGATTGTGACAGCGATTCCGGTGATCGCAAGAGCGACTATGCTAATGATTGTAAAAATAGGAATCTCCTTTTGGATGTTGACGGAATCATTCAGGACAGCAATCACAACAAACGGCATTAGTATGAGCGGGATTAGATGTGAGAATAACGATTTTTTAGCATGCGCTTTTGTTCCTTGATCACCGCTGGCAAAATACACCACAAGCGGAAAAATAAATCCTGCAAAAAAAATACTGAAATAACACAAGCTTGATAGAACCTTTCTTGTTTCCATTTCGTACATCACCTCTTACCTCTATGTACGAATGGAAAGGAAAAAAGTTTCTATAAATCTGATCGAAACGTCCGATATTTCCTTTCAAAAAACCTCTGCATGCCGTCCGCAAACATATTAAAGATAAAAATGGTGAGGGCAATGGCCCCGATAACTGAAAAGGGGATCCACTCGTATGTAAAAATATCCTTCGTAATGGTCGAGAACATCGTTGGCCAAGCGAGCGAGGTATTCACGACCTCATATGCACCACTCTCCACCGTCATAAATTTATGCGTGACGTAGATATGGACAACGCCAAGCTGTGCGATCAGGAACAGCACCCTTCCCATATCGTTGATGATTAAGATAATAATATGGGGAATAACTGCGGGAAAATAATAGTTTTTAAACATCTTAAACGGCGAACCACCTGCGGCAATGCCTGCTTCAATATATGGCCTCCGCCTCGTCTCCTTCATATGTTGAAGGATGATTTCGGCGACACGACCGGTTTCCAGGACAGCCAGTATCACTATCACCCGAAACCCACGATCAGGGGCAAAAAAGATAAATGGCAAAGTCACGAAAAAGGAAACAAAAAAGATCGGCGGCATAAAGGAGAAAAGCTGCTGCCAAGCCTGGAGAATTTTTTCAAGCCATTTCGAATAAAAGCCGCCAACAGCTAACGGAATTGCTAAAAGATAGCGAATGAGAACGACCATGATAACAATGCCCAATGTCTCTTTTGCTCCCATCACGAGAAGGCTTAAGATATCGACCCCTTCATGGTTACTCCCAAGCGGATACCCTTCCATCGGAGGAAACGGCGGCAGATAGAATTTCCCCTCCTCTGTTTTTATGGCTCCATTCTGCTTTAACTTACTATCCACAAACGGTAGGGAATGGCCGGCAAACATAAGAATCAATAAAAATAGTAAAAAGATGCTGCTAATCCACAGCTTATAATTCTTCAATCCAATCCCCTCCTTTCTAACGGAGATACCATTCCTCTGGCGATTTCACTAAGAACCTTCGCTAGAAAAATAACAGCGGTAAATAGAATAATATATCCCGCTGCCGGATACAGCTGAATTTTTATATTCATTCCGACTCGGAAGAACTCTGGAGAGGTTACCGTTTCATAGAAAAAGAAAGCAGCTCCTCGATAGTTTGTTAGAAACTCAACTATAAACAAGTTTGATAGAGTATAAAGCGTAATCGTATTGGTATGGCTTAATATTTTCACAAAGCAATTTTTTAGGACATGGCGATATAATACTTTAAAGGAAGAGGTCCCTTTAGAGAAAGCAGTGCGTATGTAATCCATTCCCTGCTCGTCACGGATGCTGAAATAAGTGATATTGGCTATGTAAAACAGCGGGTAAATGGCTAGAAAAAGAATATCTAATAGAACGACGCTGATCTGGTCACTCCCATACACTACAATGTGTGGCAGGATTCCTGCTTCATAGCCTTCCATGATGAGCAGCTGTAGGGCAATGATTAAAAATAGATCCGGAACGGAGAGGAAGAATCTTGTCATGCTTACTCCAAATAGCTTTCCTCTTCGGCTGCGTATTCGAAAATCAAAGATTCCTTTTGCAACGCCAAGGAAAAAGCCAAGGAAGAGAGCAGGTATGACGATAAGCATGCTTTTTTGGAAGGTGCGCCAGATATTCTCTGTTAAGGAGTAGCCGTTATAAACGGTACCAAGTCCCTCATTTTCCCTTATGTATTGAAAAAATTCTGTAAACTGATTCACATGCTGGTCAAAGGAATAGTTATAGATAGCACTGAGAAACTCGCCTCCGGAACCAGTTTGATAGGAGGTGGTGCGCGGTAAGAATAAGAGACTTAAAAATAGAAATATTGTAATTAACCACAATATCGCCTGATAGACAATGGAACGAATAATCATTTTTTCAACTCCTTTATTCCTATATTTTACTAACACATCAGAAGTGTTTCAATATTCGAACTAATCTGCATATAAGTAGACGTAAGAAAAGAGGAAAGGTGACTGGGTTTTGAGATTTTTTATGAGGAGTTGCGGAGGGATTCCGCCGGATTCCGCCGAGATTCCGCCAACTTTTGGAGTTATTCAGCCAACTTTGGCCAGTTTTCCGCCAACTTTTCGATTTATTCCGCCAAACACAGTTTATGCACACAAAAAAAAGCTGAAACCATCAACTGGTTTCAGCTTTTTTCATGTATCATGCTTCTACTGCACTTTTATCTTCAATTTGTTTTTTCATTCTTAAACGATCACGCTCGAGGATGGGCTTTAGATATTTGCCCGTATACGATTCAGGCACTTCTGCTACCTTTTCCGGTGTACCTGACGCAATAATGGTTCCACCCTTGTCACCGCCTTCAGGTCCTAAATCAATTAGGTAATCGGCAGCCTTAATGACATCGAGATTGTGTTCAATCACAAGGACTGTATCCCCATTTTCAACCAATCGCTGAAGTACAACGAGTAAACGTGAAATGTCATCCACATGAAGTCCCGTTGTCGGTTCATCTAGAATGTAAAAGGACTTACCGGTTGAGCGGCGGTGTAGTTCTGAAGCAAGCTTCACCCGCTGGGCTTCCCCACCGGAAAGCGTGGTTGCCGGCTGGCCAAGCGTAATATATCCAAGTCCAACATCCAATATCGTCTGCAGCTTGCGGCTGATTTTTGGAATGTTTTCGAAAAATTCAACTGCTGCTTCAACCGTCATATCAAGAATATCGGAAATATTTTTCCCTTTATACTTCACTTCCAGCGTCTCACGGTTATAACGCTTGCCGTGGCACACTTCGCAAGGAACATACACATCAGGTAAGAAGTGCATTTCAATTTTAATGATTCCATCCCCACGGCAGGCTTCACAGCGACCGCCCTTCACATTAAAGCTGAAGCGGCCTTTTTTATATCCACGGACCTTTGCTTCGTTCGTAGCGGCAAATACATCACGCACGTCATCGAAGACACCTGTGTAGGTTGCCGGGTTGGAGCGCGGTGTTCTGCCAATTGGCGACTGGTCAATATCAATTACTTTTTCTAAATAATCAATTCCTTTGATGCTCTTATGCTCGCCTGGCTTCGTTTTTGCACGATGAAGCTTTTGTGCCAGTGACTTATGAAGAATTTCATTAATTAGCGTACTTTTTCCGGAACCTGATACACCAGTAATAGCGATAAACATACCAAGTGGAATTTTTACATTGACATTTTTCAAGTTATTTTCAGATGCGCCTTTTATTTCAATGTAACGCCCATCTGGCTTACGGCGTTCTAATGGCAAAGGAATAAATTTCTTACCCGACAAATACTGACCTGTTAACGAATTCGGGTCCGCCATGACTTCTTCCGGTGTACCGGCCGAAACCACCTGCCCGCCATGCACGCCAGCACCTGGGCCGATATCAATTAGATAATCGGCAGCTATCATTGTATCCTCATCATGCTCAACAACAATGAGGGTATTGCCAATGTCCCGCATCTGCTGCAGCGTTCCGATTAAACGGTCATTATCACGCTGATGAAGTCCAATCGACGGTTCATCTAGAATATATAATACGCCCGTTAAACGTGAACCGATTTGCGTCGCTAAGCGAATTCGCTGCGCCTCACCACCGGAAAGCGTACCAGCCGTTCGGCTGAGCGTTAAATAATCCAGACCGACGTTGATTAAGAAGCCGAGGCGCTCACTGATTTCGCGAAAAATGAGTTTCGCTATTTGCATCTCTTTTTCCGTCAGTTTCAATTCAGAAAAAAATTGATGCGCTTCTTCAATCGAAAGGTCGGTTACTTGGGCAATATGATGTCCATTAATTAGGACAGCAAGAGTTTCCTTTTTCAAGCGGTAGCCTTTACAGGTTGGACATGGCTGCTGAGCCATATATTTTTCCATTTGTTCACGGATATAATCAGAGCTTGTCTCCTTGAAACGACGCTCAACGTTCCGGATGACCCCTTCAAATTCGATATTTCCTTCACGGATTTGGCCAAAATCATTTTCATAGCGGAAATAGATTTTATCACGGCCGGATCCATATAATACTTTTTCTAATAAGTGCTCTGGAATATCCTTTACGGGGGTGTTCATATCCACCCCGAAGTGATCACAGACTGCCTCAAGCAGCTGTGGGTAATACTGCGAGCTTGTCGGCTCCCATGGGGCAATCGCATGCTGCTTTAACGTTAGATCCTTGTTAGGGATGACTAAGTCCACATCCACTTCGAGCTTGGAACCGAGTCCATCACATTCTGGGCAAGCACCAAATGGGCTGTTAAAGGAGAACATCCTTGGCTCCAGCTCACCGATGGAAAAACCACAAAGCGGACAGGCATGATTTTCACTAAATAACAACTCTTCCTCGCCAATCACGTCGACAATGACTTTTCCTTCACCGAGCTTTAACGCCGTTTCAAGTGAATCGGCAATTCGTGCAGAAATGCCCTCCTTGACCACGATTCGATCGACAACCACTTCAATCGAGTGCTTTTTGTTCTTTTCTAATTCAATCTCATCTCCGAGATCGAGCATTTCACCGTCCACACGGACCCGAACAAAGCCTTGCTTTTTAATATCCTCGAGGACCTTTACATGCGTTCCTTTTCTCCCAGAAACAACCGGTGCAAGGATTTGCATCTTTGTTCGTTCCGGATATTCGAGGATCCGATCGACCATCTGTTCAATCGTTTGAGACGAAATTTCTATATGATGAATCGGACAAGTTGGGTGTCCGACCCTTGCAAATAATAATCGTAAATAATCATAGATCTCTGTCACGGTCCCGACTGTTGAGCGCGGGTTCCGGCTTGTTGTTTTTTGATCGATAGAAATGGCAGGGGATAAACCTTCAATTGCATCAACATCAGGCTTATCCATCTGACCTAAAAATTGCCGTGCATAGGCAGACAGGGATTCTACATACCGGCGCTGCCCTTCTGCATAAATCGTATCGAATGCGAGCGAGGACTTCCCTGAACCGGAAAGTCCCGTCAACACTACAAGCTTATCTCTCGGAATGGTGACATCAATATTTTTTAAATTGTGGGCTCTGGCGCCTTTAACAACCAGTTTCTCCATCGCCATGTGTACGTCATCCTTCCGCTTTAAGTTCCAATAATAGGTCACGAAGCTCGGCAGCACGTTCGAAGTTTAATGCCTTTGCTTCTGCCTTCATCTCTTTTTCCATCGTAGCAATCAGCTTTTCTCTTTCCTTCTTGTTCATCTTGCTGAAGGATGCGGCTGGTGTGTACTCTTCTTGCTCCTCGGCCGCGTGTGTCGCACGTATGACATCACGGATTGCTTTTTGAATAGTCTTTGGTGTTATCCCGTGCTTTTCGTTATATTCTTCTTGGGTGGCACGGCGCCGCCTTGTTTCGCTAATCGCCAGCTCCATCGAATTCGTCATGCGATCAGCGTACATAATGACATGTCCATTGGCATTCCGTGCTGCCCGGCCAATCGTCTGAATGAGTGAGCGCTCGGAGCGGAGGAAGCCTTCTTTGTCTGCATCAAGAATGGTTATGAGTGACACCTCAGGAATATCTAAACCTTCACGGAGCAGGTTGATTCCAATAAGAACGTCATATTTCCCCATTCGCAGTTCACGGATGATTTCAATTCGTTCTAGCGTTTTCACTTCTGAATGTAAATATTGAACTTTAATCCCGATTTCTTTTAAATAATCGGTTAAATCCTCTGACATTTTCTTCGTCAAAGTGGTGACAAGGACACGTTCATTTTTCTTCACACGTTCGTGAATTTCACCGATTAAATCATCAATTTGTCCCTCAATCGGTCGGATCTCAATCGTTGGATCTAAGAGTCCAGTCGGGCGAATGATTTGCTGAACCATGTCCGGCGTATGCTCCAATTCATATGGTCCAGGAGTCGCCGAAACAAAGATGGCGTTGTGAACATGCTTATCAAATTCATCAAACGTTAACGGCCGGTTATCTAGAGCCGATGGCAGACGGAAGCCGTGGTCCACGAGGACTTGTTTCCTTGCTTTGTCACCATTAAACATACCCCTGATTTGTGGCAAGGTAACATGCGACTCATCGATAATCAGGAGAAAATCTTCTGGAAAATAATCCAGCAGTGTATACGGCGTCGATCCTGCAGGCCTTAAGGTAAGGTGGCGTGAATAATTTTCAATACCTGAACAAAAACCCATTTCTCTCATCATTTCTAAATCATAACGGGTCCGCTGTTCAATTCGCTGGGCTTCAAGTAACTTATTGTCCGCTCTCAGCTCCTCAAGGCGTTCCTCAAGTTCTTTTTCTATATTCTCAATGGCAACGCGCATTTTCTCTTCTCGTGTTACGAAGTGGGAGGCTGGAAAAATGGCGATATGCTCGCGTTCACCAATAATTTCACCTGTGAGCGCATCCACTTCACGAATCCGGTCGATTTCATCACCGAAAAATTCTACGCGCACACAATGCTCATCACGGGAAACGGGGAAAATCTCCACCACGTCTCCTCGAACCCGGAAGGTACCGCGCTTAAAATCAATATCATTTCGTTCATATTGAATATCGACTAAGCGATGGAGCAGGTGATTGCGCTCGATTTCCATGCCGCTTCTAAGCGATAGGACCATCTCACGGTATTCTTCCGGAGAACCGAGACCATAGATACAAGAGACACTGGCGATAATGATGACATCTTTCCGTTCAAAAAGAGCAGAAGTGGCCGAGTGGCGCAATTTATCAATTTCATCGTTGATGCTTGCATCTTTTTCAATGAAGGTATCGGTTTGCGGCACATACGCTTCAGGCTGATAGTAATCATAGTAACTGACAAAATACTCTACCGCGTTGTTCGGGAAAAACTCCTTAAACTCACTATACAACTGTCCTGCCAATGTTTTGTTATGGGCAATGACAAGGGTTGGTTTATTGACCTCTTTTATCACGTTAGAAACGGTGAACGTTTTACCTGTTCCTGTCGCCCCAAGGAGTGTTTGATGACGCTTATTATTTCGAATCCCCTCGACTAACTGGCGAATCGCTTCCGGCTGATCCCCCTGTGGAGAGTACGCTGAGACTAATTCAAATTGGTCTTTCACACGATTTCCTCCCGTACAAATAAATCACTTTTCAGCTAAAAATCTAGTTATTGACCGGGATGGCGCTGGAAAGTGTATCCTCTAAAATTTCATATTAACATTCTACCACAATACCCCAAAAACAAACCAACAATATGCGAACTAGTATTCGTTTTTTGTTGTTTTTGTATAAATAATAGGCTGTGTTAAAGAACAGTTTTGATTTTTACACCCTGTTGATTGGAGCGGAAGGCTCGAAGACTCCTGTGGGAGTATGGTTCAGGGGAGACCCCGCAGGCGCAAGCGCCGAGGAGGCTCGCCGAAACACCCACGGAAAGCGAAGAGCCTGGAGCGGAAATCAACAGGCAAGTTAACAGAGCCAAATAATAAAAAGCCTGCCAGTTTCCTGACAGACTTGCGTAGATTTCTGAGATTACTAGGTCTTCTTCACTGCTCTTGGCTTCATTTTAGCCGCCAGCCAGAAACCGGCGGTCAATGAGAAAGCATCAATGACAATTAACACGAAGGTATTCGTATACCCTTTATATACAGAGGCTGCAATCAGTGCAACCGTTAATACAAGGCCGATCAGTCGATTGTAAGTAACCCGTGTAAAAAGCAGGACTAGTAACCCTGGCAAAATAAGTGCCGACAAGTATTCAATAACATTTACCAATGGGTACACCTCATTCAATAAATTTCTGTTAATTAATTCTAGAAATTTATCAACAAAATTGCAACAAAAATATTAAATTCATCGGTCCTTATGATTCATGCTTCATTTGAAAAACTGCTTCTTTTTGACTTGTCATCAAGCTTACTAGTACAAAACAAAGAAATGAAAGTAAAATTGGCATAACCACTGTATGAAGGCCAAATGCATTTGGATGAAAACGGTCTAATAATATATAAGACCCCATTCCCACAATCATAGATGTTATCGCTCCATACTTATTCCCCTTACTCCAATACAACCCTAAAACTACAGGCCAAATAAAGACAGATTCAAGACCGCCAAACGAGAATAAATTCAGCCAGACAATTAAATCAGGTGGACTTAAAGCAAGCAGGATAACAAGAATCCCAATCACCGCCGTGACACTGAAGCTGACCTTTCTTACATGGTCGTCTCCTGCGTGTGGCTTGATATAATTTAAATAAACATCCTTTACTAATGCAGAGCTTACAAGAATTAATAAGGCATCTACCGTGGACATGATGGCTGCCATAGGAGCTGCAAGAACAATTCCGGCAACATACGGTGGCAAGACCTTCATCGACAACAACGGCATGACGGTATCGCCAATTTTAACATCAGGAAGAACAGGGCGGGCAAACACCCCAATCAGGTGCATGCCAAGCATGATAAAGCCAACTACAATGGTTCCTATAATAATCGCATGATGCATCGCCTTGGAATTTTTATAAGACATGGCCCGAACCGTAATTTGCGGTAAGCCGACTACGCCCACTCCTACCAAAATCCAAAAAGAGGAAACATAGGCTGGGGTTAGATTATGCTGCGCACCAAATGGGCTGATCAGGTTTGGGTTCTCTGCTGCTAAATCAGAAATAATTTTAGGGATTCCGCCACCAGCCTTAATGGTTGCGATCAGCAGAATCAATGTCCCCATAAACATCACAACGCCTTGGACCGTATCCGTTAACGCAACTGCTCGAAATCCGCCAACAATCACGAATACAAGGACAGAGAAGGCAAAAATCAATAATGCAGTGGTATAGGAAAGGCCTGTTAAGCTTTCTACCAGCCTGGCTCCGCCAATCCACTGGGCTGTCATTGAGGAAAAAAGAAAAATAATAATACTTGCTGCAGAAAGTAACACGACTGTTTTGCTTTTATACCGTTCCTTCAGGAAGTCTATTAATGTGATAGCTTTATACTGCCGAGCGACAATAGCAAATTTCTTTCCTAGTACCATTAAGGTAAAATAACCGGTTGCCAGTTGAGCCATCGCTAGCAGGACCCAGCCTAACCCCTGGGTATAGGCAATTCCGGGGCCACCGATAAAGCTGCTGGCACTTCCGTAGGTAGCAACCATCGTCATGGCGAGAATAAAGCCGCCCATTTGGCGTTCCCCTAAAAAGTACTCCTCTAGGAATGAATTCGTTTTAATGACTCGTTTGTTTGACCAAAGGCCAATCGCAAAAATAATTAATAAGAAGATAATCAACGGTGTGATAACGGGCCAGTTCACTTTCTCTCCCCCTCTTCCACTTCAAAGGGTACATCTTTGAATAAAAATTTGATGGTCAAAATAACTAGTATGACCATTACAATAAAGCCAACAATACAACTGTAAAAGAACCATGCAGGCAGTCCAAATATGTATGAGTAGTTGTTAACGTTACCGGAGCCAAGGCCATAGCCAAAGCCATACCACCAAATAAAATTGATGAGAACAAGAATGACACCTATCAATGCTTCTCTATGCGCAATCTTAAAACGCTTGTCCTCTGGATTGACTGTCTTTTTCAACAGTACTCCCCCTCTGATATTTTCATATTATGTTTCACTAATATTGAACATTTTACCAAACATAGTGGATAAATAAAGAAAAAAAGAAAAAACCATATGAGCATAGGCCCAAAAGGCCATGCTCATATGGTTTTTCTTATACACTATTTTATCATTGCACCTGTTGGGCCAAGCTTGTAGCCACCGATTTTGGTGTTATAGGCCATCGCGCCACTGCTGTAGAAGTAGTACCAGCTTTTGCCGATGAGAACCCAACCTGTTTTCATGGCACCTCCGCTGGTTAAGTAGTACCAGGTCGTTCCTAGTTTTAACCAACCAGTCTTCATAGCGCCACTGTTCGCAAAGTAATACCAGGTTGTTCCTAGTTTCAACCAGCCTGTTCTCATTGCGCCGCTGCCATCTAAGTAATACCAGTTTGTCCCTTCCTTTAGCCAGCCTGTCTTCATTGCACCACTGTTAGTAAAGTAATACCATACATTCTTAACCTTTTTCCAGCCTGTCTGCATTTCGCCACCTGTATTAAAGTAATACCAGATTCCCGAAACCTGTTTCCAGCCTGTCACATAATCACCAATAGACGAATCATAGTAATACCATTTGCCATCATACTGCTCCCAGTTAGAAGCTGTTTTAAATGTAATGACAATATCATTTGCTAAATATTGACTTAACTTCCCTGTTAACGCCTCTTTTTTAATCGTAAGGGTGTAATTCGTGCTTCCGTTCAGCATGGTTGGAACAACGAATAATGTGTCATCATATCCGTAACTATAGCTTTCAACATTGCCTTCCGGTCCCTTAATGGTTATCAGTGATTCATCGTTAAGTTCAACATTTTGGTCGAAATGGAAACCAAATAGACTATCTAATGGCACATTCTTGGCACCATCACTAAAGTTATCAACATAGTCAAAGTCCGCGATATCTTCGTTCCAAACAAGAGTCGCAGCTTCTAGCCAGCCTACCGGTGAAGCCGGTGTACCGGGGTCTGTTGGTGTTCCTGGATCTGTTGGAGTCCCTGGGTCCGTCGGGTTAGTCGGTGGTACATCAACTGTACCCTCTGTTTTAGCATCGATACTTACAATAGAATACTTCCCATCACTATTTGTAGTGACAGCGATCAATTGGCCGTTCTGAAAATGAAGCTTCTGAACCGTAAGATCTTTTTTAATCGTGTATAAATACTTTTTCGTATTATATTGATACACATCAATACCGCCGTCTTTTCTAGCGGCAAATGTTAATTGATCCTGTAAGCTAAACTCATAATCGCTGTATTTTCGACCTAATTGGAATGCATACGTCATATCTCCTGACTGATACATCGCAAGGTCAAAAACCACACCGCTATTGTTATACATCTTTTCGCCGTCTGGCGTAATTTTTGCAAAAGGTTCTAAAGGATAATCTCCGTGATATGGAGAATCATAATGCTTCTTAATCACTCCATTATCCACTTCAAAACCATCTACATCCCTTGGACTTGAATCGGTGGTTATAGAATAAATCTTTGAACTTTCAGGATTACCATAGAGATAGGACCATGCTCGCATATTGGCAACATATGTGTTTGGTACTTCTCCACCTGTTGTCAGCGAGTACACCTTCATGTTCTCCCACTGGTCAGAACCGGGAGAAATATAAATATAACCATTTTTATCAATCGCAATGTCATAAGGGTCGGCATCGACATCTATCACTCTTGTTAAAGCAAAGGTTTTTGTATCTACCTCTGCAATCGCTCCAATGAGAGTGTCAACAACGTATTCATGCGTCATTTTATGCTGTGTCACATAGAGCTTATTGTTATATAACTCTAGCCTCTCTGCAGGGTATGGCAAGGCTAACGATTTAATTTCACCAGTAGCAGTGTTGGCTGCATAAATGGTTTTACTCCCCAACCTTGTGATATATACAACCTGGGTATTCGGGTCAATTGCCGTATCATTAGGCTTAAATCCAAGATTCGCAAGAGTTCCCACTGGATCAGGTACACCTGGCGTCGTCGGTACACCTGAAGAAGGCGGCGTATTGGCACTCATTGTTTCTGTAAAATAATTCCCGTTGCTATCCTTATTTATCGTTACCAAGATACCGTTTTGAATATGAAGCTTTTGCACGTTCAAATCTTTTCTTAAGGAATACAAGAATGTTTTTGTATCGTATTGATACACATCGATCCCACTAGTTGTGCTCGCTGCAAAGGTCAGACCAAGCGGCATGCTAAACTCGTAATCATTATATTTTTTCCCAAAAGAAAAACGGTAAGTCATATCCCCAGATTGATAGGTAGCAAGCTCAAAGACCGTACCACTAGTATTGTAAATATACTGACCATCTGGAGAAAATTTCGCAGATACATCTAGTGGATAATCACCATGATAAGGAGAATCATAATGATTTTGAATCGTACCATTCACTACTTCAAAAGCCTCAATATCTCGTGGACTAAGAGAAGTATCAATGCCATAGACTTTTGATGTTTCTGCATTGTAAAAGATATTGGTTTTTTCATAGATGTTTGTACCTGGATATTTTACCGTTTGGACCACTTCTTTTTTATCTTTCATGGAGTATACTTTTAAGTTGTCCCACTGACCGGAACCAGGTGAAATATATACAAACCCTTGATTATCAGCAGCGATATCATATGGATCTTGGTTAATGTCCAAAACACTGCTGAGCGTAAAAGTGCCAGAGTCCACTTCAGCAATGGCGCCAGAGAATGGCCCGTCATTATAAGAATCATGACTCATTTTTAGCTGAGTAACATAAAGCTTATTATTATTGAAGTCTAATCTTTCAGCTGGATATGGTAGATTAAGAGTCTTAATTTCCCCAGTGGAAAAATTCACTGCATATATCGTCTTGCTTCCCAATTTTGTAGCATAAATTACTGGTTTATTTGGGTCTATAGCTGTGTCATTCGGTTTGAAAGGCAAACTAATAGGACCACTTATCCCCTCAGCTTTAACCGACTTTCCGGTAATAAAAGGGCCCACACTAGCAAACAACAGAACAAAGATAAATAAGGACCGTATAAACGCTTTCAAAAACAACATTCCTCCTACTAAATTACAATATTTAGAATATCATATCATGCTAATTTCCTGTTTACCATTACCATTTTTATGACATTTTATCTTTTGGCATAAGGGGACGGATAAAAATAAAAAACTTATAAAGAGTGTTAAAGAATTTGTTTAGGTAATTTTTGTACGAAGGTTAGTAGTAAACTCATACCATCGTGTGTTTCCTTCGCTGATAAGGATCGAATTAACTGGAATGGAAACAGCTTTCAGGAGGTGAAGGCTTTATTACAAAGACCAATAAGTCAAGGTATCAAAAATACCTAACAATAGCATCATTCCACCTGCAATCCATTGAATCACCATCCCAAACTTTCTCCCTTTTTTCATAATCACACCACTACCACCGAGGTACCAAATGATAGAGATAAAAATTAGTAGAGGAATCGCTGTTCCAATGGCAAAGACGGAGGGGAGAACAAATCCATACGGACTAGCCAATACGACAGGCATTAAAGTGACAAAAAAGAGAATAAACATCGTTGGGCAAAAGGCAAGAGAGAAACTAAACCCTAGCATAAATGAACCAAATGGATTTTCATGCTTGTATTCTTTTGAGCCCTTAAACAAATGAAATGTCCCTTTAAATTTAATAAATCCTAACATAAATAAACCAACTACTATTAATAAAGGTCCCATTATCTTTCGAAGCCACGGAAAATATAACGTTAGATTCTGTTCAATTCCTCTACCGAGTAGCCACACCAACGCACCTAATAACGAAAATGCTACTATTTTACCTAAAGTAAAACTTATAACATCCTTCCATGCAATTTTTCTTTGAATAGAAAGATTGCCATAAAGGGTTACAGCACTAATATTTCCCGTAAGCTGACAAGGAGCAAGGGCCCCTACTAACCCTAAGATTAAAGCAAAGACGATTGGCCACGATTCTAGGCTATTCGCGATGTTAAAAAACGGCTGACTTAATACTCCACTTATCCGGCTCAATAAATTGTACAATCTAGATCACCTTTAATCGCAATAAATTTATATTTAAACGATAACATAAATTCATGCAGAAAATGTGGAGATTTCCTTACAAAATAAGAAAGAGACTGACCATTATAAGTCAGCCTCCTACCTTTTTATTTTGTTTTATCTGCTAATTCTTTCAAAGCATCAGTAAGTTGGTCGTTCAATGTGCTTAATGCATCTTTATCTAATGTGTCTGCCTCTGAACCAGCAATCGTTGGGTCAAGATATTTTTCAATCTTCTCATACAAATCCTTATTATCTTTTTTCACGTCATCCTCGAATGATGACCATTGATCTTCCAATTTTGGTCCAACTTCCTTTACCTTAGCCTGGTCACCGTTATCAATTGCTTTAGATAATTGCCCAGTTGTCTCTAGCATTTCATTTACCCCATCAGATACTTTACTTTCAGTAGAACTGCATCCCGCTAAAAATAATGCACTTCCAAGACCAAATGCAACAACCATTGATGTTAATTTTTTCATAACTTTTATCCTACTTTCTCTATTAATTATTTTCTGCTGCTGTCATTAGATTTTTAGTTTTCATTCTTTTAAATAGAAGAATGAAGACTGCACCGAGGACAAGAATAACCTGTGGAATCGTGCTTTCCCATGTTGGATATAAAGCAAAGAAATCTATACTTGGAATACTTTGTGAATTTGTAGTTGGGATTAATCCCGCCAATTGCAGGCTATGAATACCCATTCCAGTAAATTTAATACATAGATAAAAAACGATTACACTTGATACCATAAAGAATGGTCGAAGTGGTAATTTAAGACCAACAATAATTAGTAAATAGGCTAATACTCCAAGTATGACAGCACCTATTAAAAACCCAATTAAAAGAGATTGGAGCTTAATTTGACTCGCCATTCCGATATAAAATAATACCGTTTCCGTTCCTTCCCGAAATACTGCAAGAAAAGCAAGAATACCTAGTGAAACAAGCCGCCCTGTTGTAACTGCTGTTTGACTTTTCTCACGAATATAGCGATTCCAATCAGCGATATTGGATTGGCTATGAAGCCAATAGCTCATGTACAATAACATGACTGCTGCAAAAACGCCTGTCCATCCACCTATTAAAGCGTTGTTATTCCCAAACGCACCAGATGAGATGACAAACTTAACAATCAGGGCAAGGATTAAACTAACACCTAAACCAGCTGCTACTCCAGACCAAATCCAACCTTTCCCCTTTGTCAGACCTGATTTTTTCACAAAAGACATCAGAGCAATCACTACTAGTAACGCTTCTAAGCCTTCGCGAATGAGGATCATCGCTGCATCCCAATACGTGTATTCAGATTTACTCGCTAAAGGAGTAAGGTAATTTACCATGTTATCGATGGTTTGAATTGCTTTCTCATAGTTTGGTGGATTAGCAGTAAGCATTGCTTGGATCGTAACTAAATCTCTTTCCGAATCACTATATACTTTTGCTGATTGTGCAACCACGATTCCTTCCACGCTTAACCAACTGTCGCTGGCTTTTTGAATATTTGAAACGGCTTGAGTTTGATTCTCGTTTTTAATTTCTTTTTCTGTATTTTGCAGTAAAAGAATATATTCTTCTAATGTTATATCTTCTTGTTTAAAACCAGCTTCTTTTGGATATCCACCATTTGCTACTTTCTCATTAACAGCCTTTAAACTCTGTAAGGCCTGTAATACCTGATCCTGTTTTTTTATAGTGAAGGCATAAACAACCTTGCCCATATTTGATTCAATATCTCGGTAGGCAGTAGCTGATTCAGCTTTTATTCCTTCTTCAATTTCTCTCCAGGTTTTATTAAATTGTTCATAGGCTTTCTCTGCCTCTGAAAGGTTTCCTTCGGTAGTGTAGCCAATTGCTTCATCTATCGATTCTTCAGCTTTCGTGATATCTTCTTTGGCATTTCCTGCAGCTAATACTGGATTATGTACTCCAAATCCGAATATTAGTAGAAGGATAACTATTTTATGTAATAAGTTTTTGCCCATCGTATCCCACCTTGAAGGTTTCTTGTTGATAATGAATCTCATTTTCACTTATCTGTATACTATTGTATTTTCATTGATAATGATTGTCAATTACATTTTTACTATTAAATATTACGGAATTGTGAACTTTGGAGTAAAAACCTGTCCTCTACACTAATAGAATTCCCTTTTCACAAAAAAAGACATCCTTTGGTAGATGTCTTTTACCTTAATTACAAGTCCCATGCGGACTAGGACAGCCAACGCATTCTCTCTCAACCTGAATGGTACTATGCTCAATGTGGAAATCGTCATGAAGGATTTTTTGTGATTGGGCCAAAATCTCATCATGGACACCATCATCACACATCGTAATATGGCAGCTTAAAACCGGATAACCTGAGGTAATCGTCCAAATATGCAAATCATGTACTTCTCTCACCAGTGGAATTTTACCTAGTGCTGTTTTTACCTGATTCATATCGATTTGGTCCGGCGCCCCTTCCATTAATATATGGAAGGAATCCTTTGTCACCCTATACCCGCTGATTAAGATCAAAACAGCCACAATCACACTGGCAATCGGATCGGCTATTCCCCAGCCGAAAAACATGATAAGAAGTGCCGCAACAATAGCTCCCACAGACCCTAGCATATCTCCTAGTACATGTAAAAAGGCACTTCTTACATTCAGGTTCTCATCTTTATCGCCTTTCATTAATATCCAAGCAGCAACTATGTTAACGATTAATCCTAATACAGAAATCATTAACATACCCGTGCTTTGCACCTCTGGCGGATCAATAAATCGGTGAATAGCCTCATAAAAGATATAAAGAGAAATAACAACTAGCGTAATTCCATTTAATGCCGCAGCAATAATTTCAAAGCGCTTATAACCATAGGTTTTTTCTTGTGATCCCTGCTTCTCACCAAGCTTGATGGCGAAAAAGCTTAATCCTAATGCTGCTGCATCGCTAAGCATATGGCCTGCATCAGACAATAGCGCCAAACTATTTGTTAACAAACCGCCAATGACTTCCACGACCATAAAAGCAGCTATTAGTATGAAAGAACTCAATAGTGCTTTCTTGTTACTTGTATGTGAATGACCATGAGAATGGCCGTGTGAATGTCCATGATGATGATGACCCATGTTAATTCCCCCAGAGAGCCTTTAAAGTGGCTCCATATTTTATCTTTTTCTAAAACGAAAGAATTCCGATTGTGTTAGTTTTTTCTAATCTTTATTTTTCGATACATTCCACCGAACAACACAGCGCGATTCTCTAAGAGGGTTAGCTTAACGCTACTATGTTTTTCATAGATTTTTTCAAAGGAGAGACCGATATCCGTACCTAAAGCCTTAATGACCGGCCTAATTAGTTGCTTTATTAATGAAGGCTTAGAAGCGAATTTATCAAAAATAATTATTTGACCCTTTGACCGTGTCACTCGGACCATTTCAGCAAAGCACTTGTGACTGTCTGGAACAACAGATAGGATTAAGCTGGCCACGACATAATCGAAAGCTTCGTCCGGAAGGATTAATTGTTGGGCATCCATCTGCTGAAAGGATATAGAAGTAGTTTGGAATTTCTTTTTCGCCTGTGCAAGCATCTCTTCTGAATAGTCAATCGCTGTGAAATCTAGCAGGTCAATGGAAATTTGCTCAAGATCAGCACCCGTACCGACCCCAACGAACAAAACCTTATCACCTTCATGAAAGTTAACGTCATTGAATAATTCCTGCCGAGCTTTTAGAAACGGCCCTTTATTGAAAAAACGATCATAAACAGGCGACCACCATCGATATACCCGCTTATTCCACCTGTTATTCATCAAACTCACCCTTTATCCGTCCAAAACTTTCTTACCCTTCTATTCTTTTACTCTTAGCAGCCGTAAGCCATTTAGTGTAACGAGTAAGGTTACTCCCATATCAGCGAAAATGGCTATCCATAACGTCAACCAGCCCGGAACAACGAGCAACAGAGCCAAGAGCTTGACTACTATCGATAAGGTAATATTTTGTTTGATTATCTGTAATGTTTTTCTGCTCAGTTTAATGGTGAACGGCAGTTTTTTTAAATCGTCATTCATTAAAGCAATATCCGCTGTCTCAAGAGCGGTATCTGTTCCTGCCCCACCCATCGCAATTCCTACCGTTGCTGCTGCAAGTGCTGGCGCATCATTCACGCCGTCACCAACCATTGCTACTCTTCCAAACTGATTTTTTAATTTCTTAATAAAATCTAACTTATCTTGCGGCAGTAATTCACCCTCCATTTCGGTGACTCCTGCCTCGTGACCTATCGCCTTTGCGGTGGCTTGATTATCTCCTGTTAACAAGATTGTATGCTCAATCCCCAACTGATGGAGGCGCTCGATCATCGCTCGGCTGCTTTCACGTACTTCATCGGCAACAGTAATCAATGCCAATATTTCGTGAGCAGTTCCAACGATCATGACGGTTTTTCCTTGTTCTTGAAGTGAGGTCATTTCATTCAACACATGGTCAGGAACTTCATCAAATAACTTCAAGTTTCCAACCCGATATTCGGTTCCATTGACTACACCTGTAATGCCTTTTCCTGTTACTGATAAGAAATCATCGACTATGAAATCTCTGTTAATATATGCTGCTTTATTAATAATGGCATTCGCAAGTGGATGCTGTGACCTACTTTCAATTGCAGCAACGATGGATAGTAAGTCTTCATTGTCTGTATAATTAATAAAGTCTGTAACAGCAGGAACCCCTTTTGTCAATGTCCCTGTTTTATCAAAGGCAATCGCCTTTAGTGCTCCCGCTTCCTCTAAAAAACTACCACCCTTAATTAACACACCATTCCGAGCGGCATTTCCAATGGCGGTAACGATAGAAACCGGGGTAGAAATGACCAGTGCACAGGGGCATCCAACCACTAATACTGCAAGCCCTTGGTAAATCCACTCCTGCCAGCTTGCTGCAAACAACAGCGGCGGCATAACCGCCACGAGGGCAGCAATTACCATAATCACCGGAGTATAATACTTGGCAAACCGATCGACAAAGCGTTGGGAAGGTGCCTTTTCCCCTTGTGCTTCTTCCACTAAATGAATAATTTTTGCAATTGTCGTATCGTCTACTAGCTTCGTTACCCTTACTTTAAGAAATCCTTCTACATTCAGTGTTCCCGCGAAAACCTCGTCGTTGACCACTTTTTCAACTGGAACAGATTCACCGGTAATCGCAGCTTGATTGATAGAGGATGCTCCCTCAATAATGACTCCATCCATTGCAATCATTTGCCCAGGCTTAACAAGCATGAGATCTCCAACTTCAATATCTTCTGCCTTTAGTAACAATTCTTTCCCGTTTCGGACAACTATTGCCTCTGTTGGCGCCATCTCCATCAATGACCGAATCGAGGCCCTTGCTTTATCCATGGAATATCCTTCAAGGACTTCACTAATGGCAAACAGGATGACAACAACTGCCCCTTCACTCCACTCTCCGATAATAGCTGCCCCAATAATCGCTACGGTCATGAGTGTTTTCATATCAAAATCAAATCGGATTAGATTCTTTAAGCCCGTTTTAAAAAGAGGAAAGCCCCCTAATAAAATAGAAGCGGCAAATAGGATATTTGATGAAAAAATGTACCCGGCTAGCAGAAACAACAAGGATAGCACTAGAAGGGAATATTGCTTCCAAAGCGGCTCCTTTACTCCCACTGGCGGTTGCTCTTTTTCGGGGTAAATCGTTAGTTTTTCAAACGCTCCTGCTTCATGTAATGCATCTAAGGTGGTATCTCCATAGACTGTGAGCTTAGAGGCTCCAAAATTTACTTTTGCATCAACCACACCATCCAGGTGTTGGACGTTCTTTTCGAACTTTGCGGCGCAGCTTGTTCAGGAAAAGCCTTGCACCCGATAGACTTGTTTTTCAATCGTCTCACTCACGGCCAGCCACCTCCTCCTGATGGGCAAATGCAATATGAATTAATTGCTTAACATGGTCGTCATCAAGCGAATAATAAACCAGCTTTCCCTCTTTACGATATTTGGCAAGGCCAAGATTGTTTAGATGACGTAAATGATGGGATGCAGTTGCCGTCGTTGCTCCAACAATATGGGCCACATCACATACACAAAGCTCATTTTCAAGTGTCAGTGCATATGCTATTTTCATCCGGGTTTCATCCGACAGAGCTTTAAAAATCTTGATTACTTCACTTATATTATGATCCTTTTCGAGCTGCTGCCCGACTCGAGCGGCTTTTTCATTATCTACACAAGTAATCTCACAAACATTGCGATCTTTCATATTGCTCACCTTCTTCATTCAAACGTTTGTTTGACTATATGATATTCAAACGAACGTTTGAATGTCAAACATTTTTACTCTTTTTGTTGTTTTTTTTTTAGCTTTTCTCTTTTACTCATCCAAATGATTTTTGTCATATCCTGCCAATAAACTAACTGTTTATAATAGACGTATTTCAGTAAGTTGCAGAAGGGATGCGTATATTATGAAATCATTAATAGAATTGTATAAAAGGGACGAAGAATCAGTTTATCATACTTGGTTTTTACATAGTAACGATCGGTTAAAAGCATTCAGAACAATTAGAAAAGGATTGTTAAACGTTATTAAAGAAATGGAAGAAGAATCATTTGGTAACGATTTTAAAGGATCCAGTCTTGAAACAGTGGTTACCGCCATTTCTGAGCAAAAACAGGTATTTGAAGGGGCAGCTCATGCTTTTTATTGGAAACCAAAATTACGAATTCCCGATATCTATGAAAATAATCATAATAAAAAGGCGTTTGGAAGGTTTTTAAATGCCTGCTTAGAGGCAACCAATGCGGAGAAGGTGATTGAAGAGATTCAGGCATTAGACAAATTAAAAATTAAGGGTCTTGGACCAGCCGTGGCAAATATCTTATATTTTCTACACCCCACCCTTTTTCCTCCGTTCAATACCGCTATAGTCAACGGATTTAATTTGTTATTTACTGAAAGAATCAAGCTTGGTTCTTGGCAAGCATATCTTGATATGCGAAGGAAAATCATTCAAGAGAACGAACTATATCGGGACCACCTTTCTAAAGATTTGGGAGCTCTAGCAGGTCTGCTATTTGAGATAGGCAGCAATCGAATGATTATTGAAAAAAATGCGATGGAATTTTTAAAAGTAGAAGCAGCTAAAATAGAAAAAGCAAAAAATAAGCGTAAGAGAGATGTAATGAATGATGTAGTTGAAGAAAATACTCATTCTGAAATGCAATATCATCTTGCACGCCTAGGTAAGTCACTTGGCTATAAAGTATGGATTGCACGAAATGACCACAAAAGAGAATGGAATGGTCAAAAACTTGGGGAATATTCTATTAAGAATTTAAAGCTTTTCCACTTTCCATCCCTTGCCGCTGATACAATTGCATTGATTGATGTACTATGGCTTGATCAAGAAGAAAACGTGATTGCTGGATTTGAAGTGGAAAAAAGTACTTCTATTTACTCGGGAATACTAAGATTAACTGATTTATCTCTATCAATTCAAAAAGATTCTGGCCAATTTTATTTAGTCGCACCTGAAAAACGGGAAAAGGAAATCAGAGCCCAACTACTAAGGCCATCTATTAGTTCTCTTGATTCTCAATCGATTTCCTATCTTTTATTTCATGATTTACGCAGTAATTGTGATGCTATGTGTAAATTTGGGAATGATGTAACTATTTTAAATAAACTTTCTAAAACAGTATGATATTATATTTTACCTACAAAACAGCCACACCTTTTTGGTGTGGCTTGTCTCAGTATCATCCGTTATGTAATTGAAAATAAATAATATTTTTTATAACGTGGGAATGATAAAAATGCACATTTTCTGCAAATTTATATTGTAGTATTTCCTTAGTTTATTATATTTAAAGGGTTGGACTGGAATGAAGAACGTATGGAATTAAAATATCAAAACCAGCTCATTACTGTAACACCTAAGGAATTTGCAATCATTGGGTTGTTCTTAAAGAACCCACATAAAGTATTCTCCCGTGATCATTTATTATCAACAATTTGGGGATTAAACTCACATATTGATGATCGAACCATTGACTTACATATTAGGAATTTAAGAGAAAAATTACGTCACATGGGTTTTCCGATAGAAAATCATCTTTTTACGGTATGGGGAGTAGGGTATAAGTGGGTAACTGATGATTCAGTACAAAACCATTAAATCGAAATAAATCTTTAAATAAAAACAGTGTTATCGCCAGGATAATCACTGTTTTTTCACTATTATTTTAATTCCCCAGCTTTAATAATCTGATCCCACTTCTGTCCTCCATCTTTTGTTTCATAAAGGGAGGTATTAAAGGTTGAAACAGCTATTTGTTTCTCATCTTTTTG
Organism: Neobacillus sp. Soil_C_43; assembly: GCF_057656715.1. Classification (NCBI taxonomy): domain Bacteria; kingdom Bacillati; phylum Bacillota; class Bacilli; order Caryophanales; family Bacillaceae; genus Neobacillus; species Neobacillus sp. Soil_C_43. The sequence goes on along the minus strand of NZ_JBDGJV010000008.1, from coordinate 102,566 downwards.
GTTAACGGAAATGGAGGAGGCAGCATCTTCTCCCAAATCTAAACCAATACTCGTCCACGATTTACCATTATCCTGGGTAATCATCATACCTGAAACCATATTGTTAATAGAATATCCAATAATGTCTTTTCCGTTAGGCATAGTAGTCATGGCGGTAATAAGTCTTGTATCATCATATACGTCCCAGTTTGCCCCGCCATCTTTCGAAATTAGCACACCAGCCTCTGTTCCAGCCAATAAAGTATTCTCATTTTCTGGTAAAACAAGTAACGAGTAAACCTTATGAAGATCTTCAGGCAACCCTTGCGGCTCAACCTTAGCCCACTTCTTTCCACCATCGGAACTTTTATAAATTCCAGCACCGTATTGCCCCGTCCCCATCTGATTAAATCCATATATAACATTTGGATTATGGTGATAGGAAGTAAGCATATGGAAATCAATTTTCCCAACATATTCTACTTCTTTCCAATTCATCCCCTTATCCTTACTGATTAATATCCCCATAGGATTTGGGAGATCTGAATCTTTTCCTGGATGTCCACTTGTGAGCATTGTGCCATCAGATCTCAAATGGAAACCCATGAAATCATCATTTGAGGATCCCACTTTATTCCATTTCCCAGTATTTTTTGTTGAGAAAAGTCCTTCATGTGTTGCAACGTAGGTTGTTCCATCATTTAGAACACCTACCCCATGTATATCTTCAATTCTTTTCCCACTTTTTACCGATGTTACTTTTGACTCCTCTGAAGAACCACAAGCGGAGAGAATTAAACTTAAGGATAATACTGATAATATGGCTATTTTCTTCATAACTGTCACCCTTTACTTTGTCTATTTACCTTTTGTAACAAATTTATATTTCTTATGTGAGTAACTTTATCAAAAAAATATCAAGAAAGTGTGCAGTTTTTATTAATGTTATGAATTGGTCATATCATTTAAATTCAGCTTTTCTTTAAGAACAAATAATAGGACCTCTCTCTGTAAAAAGGTTTTCAATATGGAATAACAACTGTTTTTCATCAAACGGTTTGGCAATATGACCATTGGCACCACTTTTAATACTATTTATCATGTCAGAATATTGATCTCTCGCTGTGATCATAACTATGGGTACGTTTGAGATTGACCGTATTTCCTTTGCTGTTTCCCATCCGTTTTTTTCAGGCATCATCACATCCATCAATATTAGCTCCACATTGTGTTCCTTAATATATTGCTTGACCTTTGTTCCACTGTTGACAGAATCACAACTATATCCGTGGGGTTCAAGAAATAGCTTTAATAGCTGAACCATTCTATCTTCATCGTCTACTAGTAATATCTTAGTCATAAGACTCCCTCTTTCGTCAATGACAGTTAATACTGGTTATTCATGTTTTGTTTTGACTTATTACCTAAAAGAAATTTAAAAAAACAAATAATATTTTGTGAAAAAGTATTGGCTGATTTTAATCTTGATTTTCGTTCCATTTCCATTTGACGTAATGTAAACTTCATTAGGTGTTTCTGATTCATACAACTCCTCCTAACATAAAAGATAGGTTTTATATGTATTGAGTGTATGAAAGAAATGTGCAGAAAGTAACAAGATTTTGTAACAGTTTTTAGAATTATGACGAGTAATGTAAAAGCTTCTCTTCTAGTTGATCTGCCCCATGAGGTAAAACATAAAAAAGAAGAACCCCCTAAGGTCCTTCCATTTAACAGTGTTTTATATAATTTAATTTATACTCTGTGCATCATAGGAAGTGAGAATAAATAAATGTTGGTAATTGCTAGAGCAGTCATTAATACATAATAAGGGAGCATTGCTTTAAAAGCTGTCTTTTTACCCATTCTGTACACCACGTAAGAAGTTCCAACCAATCCTATCAAGATAACGATATACTGAATCATTTGAACTGTTGGAGTTGAAGCAAGACTTAAACTTGCTGGATTTGAGTCTATTCCAAATAATCTAATAGAGTTAAACCATACTGCTTTACCTTCTGTAAAAATGTGAAACAGATTATGAGCCAAGTGCCCAGCTAAGTCTAACGGAATAATCGCATAGCCAAAACGAGTAAAGTTCTTTTTGATGGTACCTTCCATTCCCAGTAAGGAGGCTAGTTTTGCAGTTCCTAATAGCAATAGAATTGGTAATGCCATAGCAATGATAAAGGCAACGGTAAAGTTAATATTATAGTTAGAAGTACGAGTTACCTTTCCAATTGAATCTAAAATTTTCTGCCAAGGTTCAAGCATCGTAATATTTTGTACGAACACAATACCCATAATAACGGCTGCTAAGGAAGCATGCTCGAGCTTCGGATTTTTCAAGCCCCATAATTCTTTAGTAGGTATTCTAGTTGTAATTTTCACTGAATTGTTTGGACAGTTTTTCACACAGTTACCGCAAATATTACATTCCGCGCTGGATTCCATTGTTCGTGGAAACTGGAACATTGGACAGCCTTCTACGCCTTCAGTTCCTTTGTAGCAGGATTGTACTTTACAGGTTTTACAAATATCAGGAGTTGCCTGTACCTTTAAAGCACCAGAGCGTGAGTAGTTTCCTGCAAGACCGCCAAGGAAACATAACGTTTTACAGAATGTTCTTCTTTCATAGAATACAGAAGTCGCAACAACCATTGTTACAAGTAATAGTAATAAATAACCTGATCCCCGTGGTGATTCTACAATTCCCCATACGTGGTCACTGTAAGTGATCGCAATGAAGAATACGTCAATGAGCCAAATCCCATATTTTCTTAAAAACTTCGGCATTGGCCTTTTACTGCCAACAAATTTACGAACGATATCACTTAATTTACCAAATGGACAGATTGCACACCAAAAGCGGCCGGAAACTAAAAATAGAACGGGAATAATTGGCCACCATAGCACCCATGTCATGGTTGTACCAAAGTTTTTACTTGGATCTACGGTGCCCATGACTAATTCATATACAATTATGGAAAAAACAAAGATAACTAACCATTGAAAAATTCCAGGATACCATTTACTTTTCACAAATTTTTTCACAACCGGTATGGTTAGAAGATCAAATTCCTCTTTTTTTGGCAATTTTTTCTCAGACATGGCCATTGTTTACATCCCCCTTTCTTCTAAACCACTTATTCCAAATACCTATTAAGATAAATAACAGGTTAACTGCGCCATACGATCCTAACACTTTATAGTTTGGCGGTGTTTCAACAACTGGTGCATGATGATCATGGCTTTCACCCTCCATGTCCATGCCTTCCATGTCACTTCCGCTGCCATGGTCCATCCCTTCCATATCGCTTCCGCTACTATGGTCCATACCTTCCATGTCGCTTCCACCACCATGATCCATACCTTCCATGTCGCTTCTGCTACTATGATCCATACCTTCCATGTCGCTTCCACCACCATGATCCATACCTTCCATGTCACTTCCGCTACCATGCTCCATCCCTTCCATGTCACTTCCGCTACCATGCTCCATCCCTTCCATCTCGCTTCCACTATCATGATTCATACTCTCATTTTCATTGCTTTTTCCGTTTTTAAAATGTTCTGCTGCCTTTTTAATATTTTGATCATGGGAATGACCTTCATCTGCAAGGGCTCTTATATCAAATGAGAAAATAAATGCTATTGCAAATAAAAAAAGAAATCCTCTTTTCAATTTTTCCACCTCCACAAGGTTAATTAAGCATTTTATGTTATACGTTTAATGTAATGGGGAAATTTGCAGTTTTCATGCATTTTTCATGGCTATAATATGGCAATTTGATTAATCCTACATTTGTTCATACATTTGTAAAATATCAATCTTCCGCTTGTAGGGGCGAGTCGGCCACATTACTTATCCTCCAATCCTCACCAGTTTTTTCAGCCGAATATTTTTAATATTTCTATTATTTATCAAGCTATATACGATACATTGATAATATGGTAGTGTAATAGCATGGTAACGTACTAAAGCAAATTTACAAAAATAATAAGGTGGTATTTTAATATGAAACGATTAGCTACTATTGTTCTAGTCATAGCAGCAATGTTATCTCTCGTTACAGGATGTTCTTCTAAGTCAGCAGAGGGAAAAGAAAATAAAACACTAGTCATTGGGATCGACGACAAGTTCGCACCAATGGGCTTCAGAGATGAAAATAACAAAATTGTTGGATTTGATATCGACCTAGCGAAAGCAGCAGCAGATAAGATGGGGAAAAAGGTGAAGTTCCAACCAATCGATTGGAGCACGAAAGAAGCGGAGTTAAGCAGTGGGCGCATTGACCTGATTTGGAACGGTTACACTATTACAGACGAACGTAAAAAGAAAGTTCTTTTTACTAAGCCGTATCTAAAAAATGCACAAGTAGTTGTCACAAGAGCTGATTCGAACCTTTCTAAATTAGATGATCTAAAAGGAAAGGTTGTTGGTTTACAATCACTTTCTTCTGCAGCAGATGCATTAGACGCAGCACCAATCAAGTCTAAAATTAAAACTGTTACAGAGTTTGCGGACAATGTCCAAGCATTGACTGACCTTAAGAGCGGTCGTTTAGATGCAGTCGTTATTGATGAAATTGTAATCAATTATTATATGACAAAAGAGCAAGAGGCATTTAAAGTATTAGATGAATCATTAGCTCCAGAAGAATATGGTATTGGTGTAAAAAAAGGAAATGAAGAATTATTGAAAAATCTTCAAAAAGCACTTGATGATATGAATGAAGATGGCACTGCCGCTCAAATATCCAAGAAATGGTTTGGCGAAGATAAAGTACTAAAATAAATGAATATAAGGCAGAACAGGATTTCCTTGGGGAATCCCTGTTTTGTTTTCGGAGGAATCTTAACATGTCTATTGATTATATAATCTCCATTCTTAAACCGATGCTGGAAGGGGCACAGATGACCGTCCTCTTGTTTTTCATCGCCATTGTGGTGTCCATTCCACTAGGGTTTCTATTAACACTAGCTGTTGGCAGCCGTTTTAAGCCTCTATCCCTGATTGCAGAGGCCTATATTTATATCATGCGTGGTACGCCGCTCTTGCTCCAACTCCTATTTATCTGCTTCGGGTTACCTATGATTCCCGTTGTGGGTGAATACTTAGTGTTAGACCGCTTCGTTGCAGCTTGCCTAGGATTTATCTTAAACTACGCTGCCTATTTTGCTGAAATTTTCCGTGGGGGCCTGCTTGCTATTGATAAAGGTCAATATGAGGCGTCTCAAGTTCTAGGATTAAATAAATGGCAGACATTGACGAGAGTCATTTTGCCGCAAATGTTCCGTATCGCCCTTCCCTCTGTGGCGAACGAATCTGTCACATTGGTAAAAGATACTGCGTTACTCTATGCCGTTGCTGTTCCTGAATTGCTGCACTTTGCTCAAACAGCTGTAAACCGTGATTTTACCATTGTGCCATTCTTTGTGGCAGGTATCATTTATCTAATTATGACACTGATTTTAACGATGTTCTTTAAATGGCTGGAAAGACGATTCAAATTTGAATAGGAAGGAGTGGGTAAAATGGCTATTATTGAAATAACTAATCTTAAAAAATCATTTGGCAATTTGGATGTATTAAAACATATTAGCTTTAACGTGGAGAAAAATGATGTCGTTGCGGTAATCGGTCCTTCCGGCTCTGGAAAAAGCACGATGCTCCGCAGTTTAGTCAATCTTGAAAAAATAGACGGCGGAAGCATTGTTGTTGCGGGCAGTCATTTAGTGAAGGACGGTATGTACGCTAATCCGCAAGAGATGAAACAAATCAATGCCAAAATGGGAATGGTCTTTCAACATTTTAACCTCTTTCCGCATCTGACGGTTACGGAAAATTTGGAACTTGCTCCAAAAATGTTGAAAAAGGAGTCTCCCGCTGTTATTCAGCAAAGAAGTCGTGAACTTCTAGAAAAAATAGGGCTTTCAGATCGAGCAACGGCTTATCCTGCAAAGCTTTCCGGCGGCCAAAAACAAAGAGTAGCAATTGCCAGGGCGTTAATGATGAATCCTGAAATCCTTCTATTTGATGAGCCAACCTCTGCATTAGATCCAGAGTTGACCGGAGAAGTGCTACAAGTCATGAAGGACCTTGCTCAAGAGCATATGACCATGATTGTGGTGACACATGAAATGGGATTCGCTAAAGAAGTGGCCAACCGAGTGATCTTTATGGATAATGGGGAAATTGTTGAATCTGGTTCTCCTGATGAGTTGTTTACTAACCCACAAAATGAACGGACAAAGGCATTCTTAAATCGTAGTTTGAAATGATGTAAAAAACGGCTGAAATCTTCAGCCGTTTTTTCGAATATTATAAAAGAGCAATTACAGAACCCCCAACCGCTCCCGTGATCACTATTATCCACGGTGGCAGTTTCCAATAAACTAACATACTAAACAAGACTGCAGCAAAAGCAAAGTCAATTGGAGCTAGAATGGAACTCGTCCAGATGGGCTGATAAAAGGCAGCAATCAGTATACCTACAACCGCTGCATTGACCCCCATTAATGCCCCTTTAATCTTTGGATTTAGGCGAAGCATATTCCAAAAAGGAAGTGCACCTAATACCAGTAGGAATGCTGGTAAGAATATAGCAACAGTAGCTAAGATGCCACCCTTCCAACCGTTGATCACTGCACCAATATAGGCAGCAAAGGTAAACAGAGGACCTGGAACAGCTTGTGCTGCTCCATAACCGCTTAGGAATTCTTCTTTTGTTAGCCACCCGTTCGGTACAAACTCTCTTTCAAGCAAAGGTAGTACCACGTGTCCTCCGCCAAACACAAGTGAACCCGAGCGGTAAAAACTGTCAAACAACGCAACCCAACGGACAGAGGTTACTTCCCTTACGATTGGTAAAAGAATCAGCAGGCTGAAAAACAATACTAAGCAGATAATACCAAACCGCTTAGAAATAGGAAAAGCTAACCTGGCATCTACCTGCTCGATCTCATGCTTTTTATAAATCAGTAATCCTGCCACACCAGATAAAATAATTAAACCGACCTGAGTGTAAGCTGTTTGCCACATTAACGTACCTACCAAGGCAAATAAAGCGATGGCTTTCCGATTGAGGTCAGGGGTTAGCTTTTGTGCCATCCCTAATACCGCATGTGCCACAACGGCCACTGCAACGATTTTTAATCCATGAATCCAGCCGCTATCATTTATTTGCAACCCCTGGAGAATCATTGCAAAAAGAACTAAAGCTATGACAGAAGGTGCAGTAAAACCAAGAAACGCTAATATCCCACCTAGCAAGCCACCACGGATTACCCCGATTCCGATGCCGACCTGACTACTTGCGGGACCAGGCAAGAATTGACACAGAGCCACTAAATCCGCATAACTTTTCTCATCAATCCATTTCCTCTTTTGAACATATTCCTCATAAAAATAACCTAAATGTGCAACAGGTCCACCAAATGATGTTAAACCAAGCCTTGTCGAAACTAACCATATTTCTAATAAAGAATTCCCCTTGTTTTGTGACACAACCTGTAACCTCCAATTTTCCTCGAACCTTGAAAACTTTTTAAATTAATTATATCTTTATTAACAATTACATACAAAAACTCCTTCTTTTACAGATAGGAGTTTTTTTGTTTAATGGTGTCAGGCACCCTATTGTATCGGATTGGTTGGTTCTTCAGTTAGAAGTTCCTGTAGAGAGTGTCTCCGAATCGCTAATACAAGGTCTGCAAGGAAGTATAAGCCCACTGCCGACCAGATCCACCCCCAATATGAAGCAACAGTCTCATACCATGAAGCAATCACTGGGTGAACCGAAAATAAACAGATTAACGATAAAAGTCCCCAACAGACGGAGAAAGGCAAACAGATATGGCCGTGAAGCTGTAGCGGAGTATCTGAATAATCCCACCATTGTTTATGGAATAGCTTCTGCAGCAATGCTCCACTTACATACTCCACTATCGTTGGAATTGCTACACAGAGGAACAAAACAATCGCCCAATGGGTTTTAGGTGATATCAAATAAACCAAAAGGATTGGCGCAAAACCATACATCGGTTTAAAGGGCCCATATAAAAAATTCTCCTTGAAAAATATTTGTTTAGTGACGAAGCTATAGCTATTTTCGAGTAGCCAGCCAATGAATGAATACACCGTGAAATAAAACACGATCCTCGCAGCCCCTTCGATACTAATCAACTCCAAATGTCTGAATTCAATATTATTTAAAAAGCTAAGACTCATGGCTAAACCACCTTTCATGTTTAAAAATTCCCCCTATAGCTTTAGCCCTTCAGCTTCCATTTATTCAATAAATTACCTATGATAAGGCTAAAAAATCACTTCAAATAATGAACGTGATGTTGATTATTTTACCTCAGGTTGAATATACTTTGTTTAGCACTATACAGGGGGATTATTATATGACGGATATAAAGAAACCGGATAAACGCATTGTACGGACAAAATGCTTGATTCGGGATGCTCTTACAGAATTAATGGAGGATAAAGGATTTGAAGGACTCACCGTCCGTGATTTAACGGAAAAGGCGGATATTAACCGTGGAACTTTTTATCTGCATTATCAGGATAAATATGATTTGTTAGAGAAGAGTGAAGCAGAGATTTTAACCGAAATTGTGAAAATAACTCAACTGATCCAGCCAAAGGATGTTTTGACCTTCAATCAAAATACCGCATTACCTTTTATCATCAAGCTTTTTGAACTATTTCATGAAAATTCAAGTTTTATGAAAGTAATCTTAGGTCCAAAAGGTGACGCAAAATTTCAGGGAAAACTACGGGATATCATAAAAAAAACCTTCCTCCAAAATGTCATTTCCAAAATAAAAAAGGATGAAATGCTCGTACCAGCCGACTATCTTTTTTCTTACGTCAGCTCCGCCCATCTTGGTGTGATTCAGCATTGGTTAGAAACTGGAATGGAAAAAACACCGCAGGAAATGGCCATGATCTTATCGCGAATAACCTTTTTAGGACCTGGACATGTGGCAGGATTTAATAAATAGGCTATTGTTTTTTTTATTTAAAATAAACATATTCCTCTTATTTGACAGATAATCAACACATTGTCGTTTATTGTTTATTGCTTCTATCTCTCCTCGTTGTAAAATAAAGACATACACGGTCAACATCCGAGGAGGAATGATTGATGGAATCAACCATAAAAGTAGAACAAGTCAGTAAAAGCTTTGGAAAAAAAACAGTTTTGAACAATGTGAACCTAACTATTGAAAAAGGACAATTGTTTGGATTTATCGGCCCTTCTGGAGCCGGAAAAACCACTCTCGTTAAAATGATCGTCGGAATGGAAAAAGCAGATACCGGATCTATCCATGTGTTAGATCAAAAGATGCCTAACCTTGCACTAATGCAGGACATCGGCTATATGGCTCAATCCGATGCCTTATATGTAGACTTAACAGGAGAAGAAAACTTAAAGCTCTTTGCTTCCCTTTTTAAGATAAAAAAGGTAGACCAGAAAAAGCGGATTGCCTACGTCTCTAGCCTAGTTAATCTGACAGACGACCTAAAGAAACGAGTAGCTGCCTATTCAGGGGGAATGAAACGAAGGCTATCCCTTGCCATTGCATTAATTCAAGACCCGAAAATCTTAATCCTTGATGAACCCACTGTGGGAATCGATCCCGAATTAAAACTGTCTATTTGGAAAGAGTTCTTACGATTAAAAGAGGATGAGCAAAAAACGATTATCGTGACTACGCACGTAATGGATGAAGCAGAAAGATGCGATTATATTGCAATGGTTCGAGATGGTAGAATTCTAACAAGCGGATCTCCATCGGAGTTGAAGGCGTTATATGAGACAGATAATTTCGATGAGGTATTCTTACGAGCGGGGGTAAAGCAATCATGAGAGTCATTGCATTAATCAAAAGAATCTGTCAGCAAATGCTACGTGACAAACGGACTTTGGCTTTATTATTAGTTGCTCCTTTACTAATCCTAACCCTGATGTATTTTTTATTTAACGGGAGCACTGTTCAACCTAAATTAGGTGTAACTGCAGTAGATGGTCAGCTTGTCAAAGTTCTAAAAGAGGCAAAAATTACGGTTAAATCTTATGAAAATGTAACAGGAAAAACGGTCGTTAAGGAAGATCTTGATGGCTTACTGGAACAGGAAAATGGACAGTTTAGATTAACCATACTAAATGATGATCCATCGGCAGCGAAGGGCTTACAAATGAAGGTGAACCAGGCGATTGCCAGACAGTCTCAGGCTACATTGTTGCAACAAAACCCAGCAGCTGCAAAAATGATGCAAACCCACCTTGAAACAAAATACGTGTATGGCAACAAAGATACCGTCTTTTTTGATGTCCTTAGCCCCATATTAGTTGGATTTTTCGTTTTCTTCTTTGTCTTTATTATTTCTGGTATTGGGCTATTGCGCGAGCGAACAACTGGTACATTAGAACGGCTGATGTCCACTCCAATTCGCCGTTGGGAGATTGTTACAGCGTATTTAATTGGTTATGGTATTTTCGCTGTGATTCAAACAATTATTGTTGTCTTTTATTCAATTAATATTTTAGACATTGTACTTGTCGGGTCTGTTTGGAATGTACTGCTGACAAATTTATTGCTGGCATTGGTTGCTTTGTCGCTTGGTATCCTATTATCAACCTTTGCTGCATCAGAATTTCAAATGATGCAATTCATCCCGATTGCGGTCATTCCACAGGTGTTTTTTGCAGGTATTTTTCCCATTGAAGGGATGGCTAACTGGCTGCAAGGCGTTGCCAAAATCATGCCCATGTATTATGCCGGGGATGCTTTAAAAGGTGTGATGTATAGGGGAGCTAGTATTAGTGATATCAGTGGTGACCTGCTGGCATTAGTCCTTTTCGCCGCTATTTTCGTCGTCCTAAATATCTTTTCATTGAAGAAGTATCGAAAATTATAAACATAATAAAAGCCAAAGGAGCGCATAGCCTTTGGCTTTTTGTTGCTTATTTTCTTCGAGACCAAATCACGACTGGGATAAGCAGGAGAGAAAGAAACCCACCGGCCAGTGAAAGTGTTCCGAAGCTCGTTTGTGCCATAATCATCCCGGATAAAGCTCCGCCTGATGCCCCCGATAATGCAATCAATACATCAACAGATCCCTGTGTTCTTGCACGTGTAGAGGGAGTGGTCGCATCTATGATAATGGCTGTACCACTAATCAAGCCGAAATTCCAGCCAAGACCTAGAAGAGCAAGTGCAATGACAAGTCCAATCATAGAATTAGCAGGTACAACTGCACTCATAATACCAGCAGCAAGTAACGTAGCTCCAGAAGCAGTCGCCATCATCGTACGGCCAATCTTATCTACAAGAATTCCAGTGAGAAGAGAAGGCAAGAACATAGCCGCAACATGAATGCCAATGACCATTCCTACTTGATCCAGCCCATGTCCATGGTGTCGCATATGTACCGGTGTCATCGTCATAATGGCAATCATCACCATCTGGGTTAATACCATGATCGTAGCTCCAACTATAATTCCACGATTATTGATACTTAGTGTATTTGGATTGTTAACTACCGAATTGTCCGTTCCGTTTCTATTTTCTGCTGCAATTGCCTGAGCCACTAGTAGAGGGTCAGGTCGTAGAAAAATGAGCAGTACCAGACCAGCGAGAATAAAGGCAGTTGCTGCTAAAATGAATGGTCCAGCTAAAGCTGGCACACCAATGGAATGTGCAATCCTTCCCATTACCTCCACCATGTTTGGCCCAGCAACTGCTCCGAATGTGGTTGATACCATAGCGATACTCACAGCTGTTGCCCGTTGAGTGGAACTAGCTAAATCTGTCCCTGCATAGCGTGCCTGGAGATTGGTAGCCGTACCTGCACCATAGACGAATAGTGAGGCAAAAAGCAGAAAAACATTATTTGTTACCGCAGAAATGATAACACCGATCGCACCAATTCCGCCCGTCAAAAATCCTGCAGCTAGACCGAATCGGCGCCCGAAACGTTGAGAGAGTCTTCCTACAAGCAAGGCAGCGACAGCAGAACCCAATGTAAATAAACCAGCAGGAAGTCCTGCAAAGCTTTCTGTACCAAGCATATCCTGAGCAAGAAGTGCTCCGACGGTTATACCTGCAGCGAGTCCAGCACCACCAAAGATTTGTGAAAGGACGACGATCATTAACGTCCTTCTATATAATTGTTGTTGTTTTTCGGGAGAATCAAGATAAGGTTGTAACCAAGCAACTCGATCTTCTAATGCTTTTCCTGCATCTTGCGACATTGTTTTAGCCGCCTTTCTATAGTTATATCATAACCAACAACCATATACCCCCAACAGTATAACACGAGATATAATACCTTAGCATTATAAAATGTATTAGTTGATGATACGAATTATTTCTCCTGCAGCATCAAGTAGAAAAGCCAAAAGATTTTGTCCTTTGGCTTTTCTACTTATATTTTATAATTATCCTATTTTCGCATCATACTTATGCTCGTCCGGAACAAAGAGGATTCCAAGTTCATGGTGATCGCCTTCGAATAGCGCACGTTGAACGAACCGAACCTCTCCATTTGTATCAAGGACGTCAAGCTTACAATGGGCGCGGTTCTTCTGTAAAGCTTCATAGAATGTCCCCTCATCTCGAACTTGAGCTCCATTAACTCTTGAAATAATCTCCCCAACTTTCAATCCCATTTTACTTGCCGGCGACTCAGGGATAATTCCTATAATCATCAAACCATTGTTCTTTTTTGAAAAATAAAACGGAAGATTATCATCCTTCAAAACAGACATTAACGTAATGATTTCCCGTCCAATCACGGCGATCGCAGCTATGACGATGGATGATAACGGGTACCAAAATCCTAACACCGATAAAATGGTAATGAAAACACCTAGAACACTGACTCTCCAACCATGAAGCTGTATCGCTTCTTTTGGGAGCATTCCTTTAATCTGCTGTTGAAAACCTATGGCGAACGGGACAAGAATGATTGAGTATTCCTTTGCTCCTAGGTGAAATACTGGCCACCAGTCAAATGGCAGATGAAGAGCGTCACCAGGAATAAGCAAGAATAAGGGCAACATCCATAGTCGCTTTACTTCATGAACGCCTACATTTTGGCCGCGTTTGCTTATTGCTAGCTTAGGAGAGGTTCCCTTACTACCATTTTTTAGAATTAGCATCCCTTCGGCAATTAACAAGAGTCCCATAACAATTACAACTGATGGATAAACCTTGTCACTAATAGAATGAAAAGCCTTTGAAAAAAACGGGATAGACCAATTATTTTCGGCCATTAAAATGATGGTAAAAAATGCAGCGCCTGCAGTATAAACGGGAGACATGAGCCGGACATTTGTGGTTAGTGACCAAATGAATGTAAATCCAGCTATCAAAAGAATGGCCGCGAATGGTACGGTTATTCCTGCTGCAACAATGATTACGGATAGAACAAGACCCACTAACACTCCCGGCGAAAATAGCTGCCGCAGTTCAAAATAAGCATCATGTGCTCGAATATGGAAATTTTTCCGCTCACGTTTCACCCTCATTACGCCTAGTATTCCAGATAGGAAAACGAGATAGTATAAAACAGGATGAAGAAATAACTTGCCTGTTCCTTTAAGTAGTTCCACAAGCCAGATTTGCACCAATTCCTGTCACCTGCCTCTATTAAAGTTTCTAGTAAATAAAAATCTCTTAACGATTATTTTACCAAATTACAGCCACAAAACATATTGCTAGTTTATTAAAAAAATAAAAATGTCGTAACATTCTAGATTTTTGTTCAGATTCTTATAGGGCTATCGGCAAATCCCGCCGACTTTTGTAGGAATTCCGCGCGAATTGGAAGATTTTCCGCCAACTTAATGACTATTTCCGCGGAAATTCCCAATTATTCCGCCAAACTTGACATATATTCCGCTAAAAGAACAAAAGGCGGAAGCGCCTCGTTCAGCCCCGACAGGCAAATGTTCTTCGGCGGGAAAAGTCCGCCTTTTGACTTTTCTTGCCGAAGGTTATTTGACCCGAGGGGCTAGGCGCTGGAGCTAGATTCAGACAACTAGTTCAGTTCTCCACACTAGGACCTTTTTATAATTTCTTAAACAACAAAAAAACAGAGGCTAAAAGCCCCTGTTCCCATTATTTAGTAATCAACCGTAATGCCATTTGTAGTTGCAAATCATTTTTCTCTTTTTTCATAGCTTTTACAGCTGCTTCTTCCAGTTTGGCTGCAGTTTTTTCATCAATTTTCCCTGTTGGTGGCAGGTCATTCTGCTGCTGGAAGCCTTTTATCGCCATATCCGTTTCTGCACTAAAATAGCCGTCTTTCCGGCCGGGAGCAAATCCCAATCCGGCTAATATTTCTTGAGCATTCTTTACCTGTTCATTGTTCATATCCTTTTCAAGGGGCTTTTCCACTTGAATGGGATGGGTCGCAAAAATTGCTGGCTGTTTGATCACTACATCCGGTTTAATTCCCTTTTTATGAATCCAGTTTCCATCAGGAGTCAGCCATTTAAATAGAGTTAATTTAATGTTGCTTCCATCACCCATTGGCACGGCCTGCTGTACCGTACCTTTTCCAAAGGTAGTTTCTCCCACGAGCTGATAGCCTGCTGCCTCTTGCAAGGAACCTGCCAATATTTCTGATGCAGAAGCACTTCCTTTATTCACAAGAACGACTACTGGGTAATCCTTTTTCTTAGGGGTAGTTGAGAAATACCGTTCTTTTTTTCCATTGCGCTGTTGAATTTGAACATATGGTTTATCTTTCGGTATAAACTCCTTCAGAATCTCACCGACACTATCTAATAAACCTCCCGGGTTGCCACGCACATCAATAATCAACCCATTAATATGGTCATTCTCTAATGCTTTTAATTCCTTTTTAAAATCCTGAGCCGTATTTTCTGAGAAGGAGGTTACCTCGATATACCCCACCTTCTTTCCATCATGCTTCTTTATAGAGGCATGGACGGTTTCAAGGGGAATTTCATCGCGCTTAACATCAATGGATAGTGGATCCTTTAACCCTTTTCTAGCAATCTCCAATGTGACGGATGTCCCCTTTTTTCCACGTATCTTTAATGTTGCTTTATTTAAATCTAGCCCTTCTACACTCTTCCCATCGACTTTTAAAATTTGATCATTTGGTTTGATGCCGGCTTTTTCAGCAGGTGAATCTTTGAATGGGGAAACGATCACAATTTTCCCATCTACCATCCCTACTTCCGCCCCAATTCCTTCAAAGGAGGATTCTAGCGTTTGAGTGAATTGCTTGGCTGTCTCTTTATCCATATAAACTGAATATGGATCCTTTAATACAGATAGCATCCCTTGAATGGCACCCTCAACTAGTTTTTCCTGGTCCACTTTTTCGACGTAGCGGCTTAAAATTAAGTCATAGGCCTGCTGTACTTTTTCCAGGTCCTCCATATTAACATTAGAATCTGCTTCAGGTTTTGTTGGAATCGCTTGCTCTTGTACAGGTACATCTACCTTTTGATCTAAGAGTTGCATTCCAGCGTAGGTGCCGCCTGCTCCTGTAAGCAGCGAAACCGTCATTAATAAGGCAATCCATTTACGATTCATCCCAATCCTCCTCAAGTAAGTATGCCTGTCCTTTCTAATTTTCTATAAAGGCCAAAAAATCCTGCCCGATTATTAACTTATATGTTTGATTGGGACGAGATATGATAAGAAAAGCGGAAGCGACCGTTTAGCGGCGTATGGACTAGACCGCGCCGACTGAGATAAAGGAAACACGAAGAGCGGAGCGATTCGATGTTGACTTATCGTAGGGAGGTGAGGGATAGTCCACTAGACGCTGGTCGCTGGAGCTAGACAGTAATCTAAGTTAATGGGAAGCTCTCTTTTAGATATAAAAAAGGAAGAAGCGCGAGGCTTCTTCCTTTTTCTTTATGGCAGTGGCACAATTCCGACTGGACTGATTGCATAACGCTTATCCTGTGTCCACGGTCCTTTATGAAGTTCAAAGTGTAAGTGCTGTCCTCTTGATGCACCTGTATTACCCATTACACCAATTTGTTGGCCTTTTTTCACTACAGCTCCGTTTCCAGCAATCCGTGATGACATATGTGCATAGACAGTTGTATATACCTGTCCATTAATGGAGTGGGAGATGAATATACAGTTACCATAACTGCTAGAATAATAGGATTTAATAACTACACCGTCTGCTGCAGCTAAAATTGGCACCTTTGTTCTATTGGCAATATCAACACCAAAGTGCATCTCTGATCCACGGCCTCCGAATCCTGAACTTAATACACCCACCGCTGGTTGTGTCCAGTATCCACTTGATACACCAGGAGTTGCTCCAGAACTAGCGCCCCCCCCACTGCTTGAGCTTCCACTACTAGAAGAAGATTGCTTTGCTTGAGCTGCTGCTCTAGCTTGGGCCTCTCGCTCCAGCTTGATGGCTTTTTGAATGGCTGCCTCTTGAGATGCTAGGATTTGCTCCTGCTCCTGCAAATCCATCATGTGTTCTTGCTCTTCTTGTTCTTGTGTGACAAGAGTAGCTAATAATCTATCTTTTTCTGCCTTTTGGGTAGCCAATTGTCGATTTAATGTTTCTAAGTCTGCAACCATCTTTTCCAAATTAGCAAGATCTTTTTTTACCTGAGCCTGTTTCTCCTCAAGCTCCTTTTTGTCAGCCTCTTGCTTTTGAATGATGTCTTGGTCGGCCTGCATTATGGTTGCTACCGCATTGGCCCGATCAATAAAATCGCTGAAGCTTGAAGAACCCATTAACACATCAAGGTAATTGACCAATCCACCTGTCTCTTGGTAGCTTCGAGCCCGTTCCTTCAATAGTTCGTTACGAGCTTTAATACGTTCCTTTAGAACCTCTGTTTCTTTTTGAAGCTTAGTAATTTCAGCCTTTGTTTCTTCAATCTTGGCGGTTTTTTCATTTATTTTATTAGTCGCATCTTCAATCGCGTAATCGATGCGTTTCATTTCAGTTTTAACATCTACTTGCTGATCTTTTAATGAATTGATTTTTTCGTTTGCTGCATTCATATCTGTCTTTACATCAGAACGTTGGTCTTGAATTTTATTTTGTTCACCTTTTAGCTTGGAGATTGATTCCGCTTCAGTTTTAGTAGAAAAACCTCCGAACGTGGTTCCAAACCCGACCAGTACAGCAACGGTCAGCGTCATCATTGATTTTCTCATTTCCGCATACTCCCCTCCATCTCTTTATATGTAAACATTTATCTATGTTTGAACTCTAGCAAATAGGAAGGGCCCTAGCGTTCGGCCCTTCCTGAAAAAGACTACACTTTCAAGAACTTTCTTACGGACATTACACTGCCCCATACCCCAATTAAAGCTCCCATTAACATCAAAATACCGGAGACCTGGTAAACAAACGGGTCAACTGGCAGGATTTTAATGAAGGTTCCTTCAAGCTTTGGACCAATATAATCATATGCACGGTAGTACGCAATCGAAATGAGGATAATTGGCAAAATCGAGCCCATAATACCAAGCCATAAACCTTCTAGGAAAAACGGCCAGCGGATAAAGGAGTTCGTTGCTCCAACTAATCTCATAATTTTAATTTCTCTTCTTCTAGCAATAATAGTTATTTTAATAGTATTAGAGATTAAGAATATCGCAGTAAAGAACAAGCCAATAATTAATACAATTCCTACGTTGCGGCTCGCCTTGATAAACTTGAATAGTTTTTCAACCTTACCTTGTCCGTATTTTACCTTAGCAACAAAATTTTCTTTTTCAATTTTCTTAGCGACTTTCATTGTGTCAGTCGGTTTTTTCGTTTTTACGATAAATACATCGTTTAGTGGATTATCTTGTTCAAAAAGCTTAAAGGCTTTTCCGTCCTCACCCAAGCTTTTCACAAGGTTATCTAATTCCTTCGTTTTAGGTGAAAATTTTACACTTTTCACTTCGGGAATTCTTTCAATCTCACTTTTCAAAGCTTGCTGATCTTGTTTATTTGCAGCAAAATCGATGTGAACGCGAATTTCCACGTCCTGTTCAATGGTTTGTGCCACTCTATTTAGATTCATCATAATAACGAAAAAGACACCGACTAAAATCAAAGTAACTGTAACTGCACTTACGGATGCAAAGGTCATCCATCCATTTCTAGATATACTTTTTAAACTTTCTCGGGCATGACGGCCAACAGTTCTAATTTTCATAACCGTACTCCCCTCTTTGCTCATCACGTGCAATTTTCCCGCTTTCTATGGCAATAACGCGATGCTTTATTGTATTTACGATTTCTCTGTTATGAGTTGCCATAACAATCGTTGTTCCTCTCGCATTAATTTCTTCAAAGATGTTCATGATTTCCCATGATGTTTCAGGGTCAAGGTTACCTGTAGGCTCATCCGCAATCACTATTTTAGGTGAATTGACGATCGAGCGTGCAATAGAGACACGTTGCTGTTCTCCACCAGAAAGCTCGCCAGGAAGCATCTTAATTTTGTGCTTAAGACCCACAAGGTCAAGAACTTCCATTACACGTTTTCTAATAACCTTTGGCTGCGACTCAATTACCTCAAGTGCAAAGGCAACATTCTCATAGACTGTTAGATTTTGAAGTAGTTTAAAGTCTTGGAAGACAACTCCTAGATTTCTCCTGAATAAAGGAACCTTCTTCATTTTCAGCTTGGCTAGATTGACGCCATTAATCATAATAGTCCCAGTAGTAGGGATCTCTTCTCGATACATCATTTTAATAAAAGTGGATTTCCCAGCACCACTTGGTCCGACAACATAAACAAATTCGCCCTGATTAATTCGGACGTCAATCCCGTTAATGGCGGTAACACCATTCGGATACTTTTTATATACTTCTTGTAGTTCTATCATTGTTATCACCTATAGTTAAAGATCTCATCAAAAAAGGATATTCGACAAGAATCTTTATTTATTTGCAAAACAAACCAAAATCCACAACAATATGTGCATAATTTCGCATAGATTTATTATAACATCATAAATCGCTAAAAAAAGCGGTAAAAATATTACAGTTTCTTTTCAAAGGATACAAAACCTGACAAAATCAGACAAAATCAGCTAATTTCACTAAAATAAAAAAACGTTCTGCTAACTTCTGCAGAACGTTTTTAATTCTTTACTTTTTAGCTGCTAACCAGTCAGCCACCTGATCTGCTTCATCACCTGAAACTAGACCTGCTGGCATTCCGCCTGATTTACCATTTTTGAGAATATCCAAAATTTCATCTTTAGAGTACTTTGATCCAACCTTTGTTAGGTTTGGACCCATTCCACCCTTCATGTCGCCACCATGACAACTAGAGCATTTTTGGTCAAAAATCTTTTGTGCATCGCCCGCTTGTGCAGTTTCAGTACCGCCATTCCCTGTGTCTTTGGTTTTGTCATCGCCGCCCCCGCAAGCAGCAAGGCCCATTACTAATGATGTTCCCAACAGCAATGTTAGTAGCTTCTTCTTCATCACAATACCCCCTCAAGAAATTAATACCATCAATGTGTTATTATACCAATGACTATTCGTGTTTGAAACCCTCCCCAAGTACCTCCGCAGCGTCCATAACAACGACAAATGCAGATGGATCAAGGGTTTTGACCAAATGTTTCAATTTTGTGAACTCTGTTTGATCGACAACACACATAAGAACAGGCCGCTCATGGTCAGTAAAACCACCATATGCTGATAGTTTTGTCACTCCACGGTCAATTTTATTCAAAATTCCTTCACGAACTTCTTCCTGCTTATTAGTAATTATCATTGCCATTTTTGACCTACCAAATCCAACTTGAATTAAATCAATCGTTTTGCTGGTAACATAAAGAGCAATCAATGCATATAAACCCTTTTCAATATCAAACACAATGGCAGCTGTAAGGACAATTAATCCATCAATCATCACTACACATCTACCTAATGTGAAGCCTGTATACTTATTAATAATTTGAGCAGCAAGATCCGTTCCACCAGTGGATGCATTTCCCCTAAATACAATGCCTAGTCCCAGGCCAACACCTATTCCGCCAAACAATGCACCAAGAAGAGCATCATGTGTCCATGGTTCTAAATTGCTTGTAAGGAAAACGACCATGGGTAAAAAAATGGTGCCTACCAATGTTTTTACTCCAAATTGCTTTCCTAAAAGAATAACGCCAGCAATAAATAATGGGATATTAAAGGCCCACTGGACATATGCCGGTTCCCAACCAACCACTGTTTTAAGGATCGTACTTATCCCGCTTACTCCTCCAGAAGCTACTTGGTTGGGTAGCAAAAACACATTAAAGGCAAATGCTATAATGGCTGAGCCAATTAAAACTAAAACATAATCTACAGCTATACGTGTTCTAGGATAGGTTTTTGTTAGATTGCTTAAAATATTCATAATAACTTTCCCCTCTATCTTTCCTTCTACCATGTTCATTCATGTAACCGAAAGTGAGTATAGCACGGGTAAATTATGGTGTAAATGCCAGTAAGTTGACGTGGTAAAGGGTTAAAATTAGTATTAGCATTTGCAGGTATGATGCTTTTCATTATAGCCTAACTACTTTTGTGAAAAAGAAAAGAAATTATCAAAATATGTTATAATTGGCTGTTAAGGAGGTGAGCAGGAATGGAACAATTATTGAAGCAAATGATGGATCAGATGAATCAACAATTTGAAAAAATTGACCAGCGATTCGAGAAAATAGACCAACGATTCGAGAAAATGGACCAGCGATTCGATGCCATCGACCAACGTTTAGAGGGGATGGACCAACAATTTGTCGGTGTGAATCAACGTTTAGACAGAGTGGAGGAAAGTATCCAGACCTTAAAGGAAACCATCGAGAATAATGCGTCTGAATTTAGAAGCCATTTTAGACAAATTGAAAACAAACTTGAGAACCATGACAGGATGTTTGAAGTTGTGTCTGAAGAAATGAGGCGCGGCAACTGGATGTAATATTGCCCCCACAACCACTTGCCACTAAAAAACCCCCAGATCCTCTTCCATCATCATGTTCGGCAAAAATCCAAAAAAGAAGCCCTTGTCGAACAGTCGACAAAGGCTTTATTTCTTATGAAATTCTTGAACGCAAATAAGCATTAATAAACTGATCTAAATCCCCGTCCATGACCGCTTGAACGTTACCACTTTCCGTACTCGTTCTGTGGTCTTTTACCATCGAATAGGGATGAAAAACGTACGACCGGATTTGACTTCCCCATCCAATCTCCTTTTGCTCGCCTCGGATTTCCAATAGTTCTTGTTCCTGGCGCTCAATTTCCCGTTGATATAACTTAGCTTTTAACATTTTCATTGCGGCTTCGCGGTTTTTAATCTGTGAACGCTCGGATTGGCATGTTACAACAACCCCTGAAGGAATATGGGTAATACGAACAGCCGAATCTGTCGTGTTAATATGCTGACCACCCGCTCCTGTTGCACGGTACGTATCAATCTTTAAATCTTCAGTACGTACTTCTACTTGTATTTCCTCATTAAATTCCGGCATCACTTCACAGGAAACGAACGACGTATGTCTTCGGCCAGAAGCATCGAACGGTGAAATCCTTACTAATCGATGAACGCCCTTCTCTGCTTTTAAATAGCCGTAGGCATTATGACCTTTAATGGCCAGTGTCACACTTTTTATCCCAGCCTCATCCCCAGGCAGATAATCGAGTGTCTCCACTTTAAAGCCCTTCTTTTCTGCCCAGCGTGTATACATTCGAAGTAGCATAGAGCCCCAGTCCTGTGATTCTGTTCCACCCGCTCCAGGGTGAAGCTCCAAAATAGCGTTATTTTTATCATACTCTTCACTTAAGAGAAGCTGCAGTTCAAACTGACTCAATCGCCCGCTTAACTGTTGTAGCTCTTCTTCCAGCTCAGTCCTCAGCTCTTCATCGTTTTCTTCTTTCACAAGTTCATAGGTTAATTCCAAGTTTTCATACGACTCATTTAACTCATTAAACTCATTCACTTGGTCCTTCAATGCATTTGCTTCACTAATGACCGTTTGTGCCTTCTCTTGATCATTCCAAAAATCAGGCTGAAGCATTTCATCATCTAACTCTGCAATCCGCGCTTCCTTATTCTCTAGGTCAAAGAGACCCCCTAAAGTCCGCTAATTTTTTAGCTGTTTTCTCAAGTTCATTCCGAATTTCTGCTAATTCCATTTTCGTCACCTCTATAGTAAATAATTGCGTCTCATATAAGTTTATTCTTTTTATGCTGGTAAGTTCTCATTCATTATAGCGTGATAACCCTAAAAAATTCAAAGATTGACAAAAATATAAGAATAAATCCTTTAAAAGGGAGGTTTTCATAAAGTATTTTTATATATCAACATGTCAAAAATGGTACTATAAATAAGAAAAGACCGGATAAAAACCGATACATAAATAAGAAAGAGAAATAGAAGGAGTGGAGTGAGATGGAGAAAATATACAGAAATGATCCTTGTCCGTGCGGAAGCGGGAAAAAGTATAAACGTTGCTGCGGGGCAGGTGAAGCTGTTCCTATCACTACTATCATTGAAGGCGAAATTGACGAACTACAAAAACAAATCCTTCAATATGCTTACCACCACTTTGGGCACGTTCTTCAAGATGATTTTGAAAGTTTTGAAGAATTGAGTGAATTGGATGATGAGCAGGAGCTTGAATTTTTCGAATTGATTCATACCGTTTGGTTTTCTCTCTTTGAAGGTCTTGACGACGGTGAAACAATTATTGAAAAATTTATCCACGGCCAAATAAGTAAAATAAAACGTCCTAAGCTTAAGCAAATTTTACAAACCTGGACGTTTGCTAGGACGCTCGTTGGCAAGGTAATCAGTATTGATGAAAATAAGCTGACGGTGGAGGACGGACTTAGTTCTGAACAACTCGATACCATTGTAACAAGTTTGTCTCCAACTGTTAAAGAGGGTTCTTTTATCATTGGAATCTTAGTTCCATACGATCAAAGTTATGTCTTCTTCCCTTCAGCATTTGATTTACCAGAGCTCATGCCTGAACATGCCTACTCCTATATAGAGGATTGCAGCATGAATGCTGAATATGACTCACCACAGGAATATTTAACAGACAACTTTTTGGAAGTATTGAGTGAACTGCCGATGATAGGTGGATTACTTGAAATTGATGAAATCGAATGGCCTGCCCCCGTTTATAAAGAAGTGGTGGACATCCTGAGAGAAAAACTAGTTTCCCTTGTCCCGCCACCCATTATAGACCTGGGGGTCATTCTATGGATTAATTATGTTCAAAGAAAGCAAAAACGAATACAAAACCCTAATCTATATGCTGCTGCCATGCACTATTTACTTACCACGATTGCACCTATGAACGTGATGTACACACAAAAGGAGCTGGCTGAACAATATGGAGTGAATGCACGCAGTATTTCTTCTATTGTTTCTGAATTAGATGGGGTGTTATCTGAGGATATCGCTCAACTAATGGAGCTTGGTCTTATGACTGAAGAAAACGATCCTTCTCCTCCCTTTATACCGCGACTAGAAGGTGCATCCATAATTGATTTTCCTACAAAAAGCCCTACAGAAGCGATTGAAACTGGCTTGCCTCACTCTAGTGATCTAGGTGGGAAAAATAATAATAAAACAAAAGTGCCAGCTCGAAAGGTTTCAAAACGGGACGAAGAAAGAGCTAGAAATCTAATATACGACGCACTTCAATCGGAGGGGAAAAATCGGTATAAGCTAGCTGAGAACGCATTAGCCTTAAATCCAAATTGTGTCGATGCCTATGTAATTCTGGCGGAAAAAACTAAGAGTCTTGAAGATGCCATCCTTATGTATGAAAAAGGAATCCAGGCTGGAGAGAGAGAGCTAGGTAAAGAGTTTTTCAAGGAAAATAAGGGGTTCTTTTGGGGATTAACTGAAACAAGACCGTTTATGCGTGCGAAGCAGCATTATGCAGAAGCACTATCTCTGTTAGGAAATGTAAACGAGGCAATCGTTCAGTATGAAGATCTCCTCGAATTAAACCCTATGGATAACCAGGGGGTTCGCTACTCCCTGTTCGTAGCTTATGTAGATGCAGGTGAATATAAAAAGGCTAGTAATCTGTTGCAGCAATATGATGAGGCAACAGCACATGGGGCATACAATAAACTCTTACTTGAGCTAAGTGAAAAAGGTTTTACAAAGAAGGCTCAATTACTGGTAAAGGCAGCTAAAAAAGAAAACAAATATGTGATTCCATATTTAATCGGCAAAAAACGACTTCCAGCCTATCCACCTGACTATTATGGTTTTGGTGATGAAAACGAAGCGATTGTCTATGCGGATATGCATTTACATTTGTGGAAGAAAATAGATGGCCTGGCTGAGTGGTTAAAAAAATAGATATTCAATAGATAGAAGGAAAAAACGAGAGGAAATTCCTCTCGTTTTTTTATGGATTTTTGATCTTTTTAGGTGCGTGTGCCGCTTCAATAAATGATTTGTTGTTACTGTGACATTCGGAACATGCTTGACTGCTTTCCTTATTATGACCTAGTTTTGTTTGTTCATTGGAACTATTAATTGCCGTTCCAGTTTCATCGAAGATTGCTTTACCAGTTACACCGTAGAGAACGGTTTTATCATTATGACAGGATAGGCAGAATTGCCGCTCTGCGGCTGAATCCCAATCGCCGCTTATTTTACTAAATGGATTAGGCGATTGAACATTTCCTAGGTTCGAACGTAACATCTTAATGTTTTTAGAACCATGTGTTTCATGACATTCCGCACAAGGAAGCTGACCATTTAAGGAGCTGCCACTATCAACAGTAGCTACAATATTATGACTGGATTGACTTACTAACGTGTCATTCTTGTAGTACTGTTCGATATTTGAGGCTTTATTTCCATTATGACAGCTTAAACATAATGAAAAGTCTTCAGAACCCCCATTAGAATCACTAGCTTTTTTATAGGCAAGCAATTGTGATAGCCCATTGTACGAACCCTTATATAAACTATTTGGATTTTCCTTTGTTCCTGGATTATGCGGATCATGACAGGTAGAGCACGAAGCACCAGAATCTTTATGATGCTTATTGCTGGCATAATTAGAATCTAGGCTTGGCGAACCATTGGTTCCATCATGGCAAGCCATACATAGTTCATCACCATCTGTTTCATTTTTACCATTTTCGAGAAATACGTTCTGCCCATTATGAGTACTATGACAGAATGAACATGTATTAGTAACAATCGAAAATGGTCCATGTATATAGTCGTGATCCCTAACATCGTTTCCCTTATCACCAGGAAATTGATAGTTTTCATAATTAGCACTTGTTGTAAACTTGAGGAATCTAGGAATAATTAGGGCTCCAGCGCTATTCTTAAAGTTCGGATTTAAGTAAACGTAATAGGTTGCTCCGGCATCAAGCGGTTTATCAGGTGTAAAGGTATAGATATATGCGTTGATTTCATCTGTTACCTTAGTGGTTTTGACTAACTTTTCTGTTCCTGTAATATCTCCAAAAAACGTTATCAAGGGTTGAGTAGTTGTTAATGTTTCAGTACTTCTTACATCAATTAAAATTTTATAATTCAATGGTACACGAGTCATATCTTCCGCTGGTAGAAAGCTGCTAGGTACAGTCTCCCCAGGTTGATAGTCATCCACAGCATCTTTAGGAACTAAAAACATCTTTGCCATATAAGGTCTTTTTCCAATTTCTTCAGTAGCTAGTTGATTTAATTCTGTTCCATTAGATGTTTGTACTGAATTATCTGTAGCATTAACAGTTGGAGCTGTTTGTTCTTTAGAGACATCTCCAACCGTAAAGGAAAGATCCACCTTGTTACTCACTCCATTTTCATCTGAGACAACGAAGGTTAAAGTGTGAACTCCCTGACTAAACTCCTTTGAATAAGTAAAGTCAGCATAGTTATCTTGTGGCGTTGTCAGTAGCTTTCCATCATTTGTGATATCAATAGGCTGCTGTGCATCACTTACTTGTTCAAATACATTGATTTGTAACTTGTCGGGGGTAGTTAGATCATCGGAAACTCTTCCTATAAATTCAACCGTTGAAACATCCAACACCGCTCCTGTATCCGGGCTTGTTATCTTTATTTCTGGCACACCAGATGCTGAAAGGGCAATGTTATGAGGAGAATATAAAAGGAGGGAACCAAAAAAAACGCTCCATGTAACAATATATGAAAATAGTTTCCGTTTGTAGTTCATCCTTTTCATGATATTCATCCTTTTCTTTTTACATAATTAAGTAAAAAAGGTTCTTTTATTTAAATTATATCAAATGAATTTACATTAATTATCGTTGTTAAGTTAACGTTTTTTGACAATTTCCAGGCACGATGTAATAATAAAAACAAGGTAACAATAGTGATATTGTCACCTTGTTTATCGTGAATTCATTGAGGCTGACAAATAGTGGGGCTATTTGTTAGCTTTTTTTATTACTTAATAATAGATTTACCTGAATAGTCTCCACCAGGAACTAGGTAGTTTTTGTAATCTGTTGTATTCGGATAGTTTGTTGTTCCCGGAGTATTAGCAATTTGATGTGTAGATTGGTGACATGCCCAACATACAGCCATGTTTGTAAATCTCTTTAAGGCAGAAGAGCCATTTTTACTTACATCTTTCATGTAAGCTCTAGCTTGAGCACTAGTCCAGCCATATTTCCCACCTTGATCAACTGGTTTTTCTAAATCTGCGATTGTATTACCAGCTGTGTCGCGTAATAAAGTAATGTCTGTACCGTGTGCATAGTGACATGCTGTACAGCTTCTACCTTGTTTCGTACTGTTTGTTGTGTGAGTATAGTGGACACCATCCGCTCTAGGTCCATTTTCTCTATTCTTCAAATAATCGTCATGACATGATGCACAAAACTCTGAATAGTTCAGCTTATAATCATAAACCTGCGCTTGAGTTAAACCTGGCGCATCAGTTGTCTTATTATAAATTCCACTTGACTTGTAGATTTTTAATCCAGATAGACCTGTAGCACTGTTGATATCTGCATATGCAGGGTCTTCTACTAAATTAAGCTTAATTGCTTTTGTTCCAACTGGAACTTGATTCAATTTAGTAATTGTTTCAGTGTAGCCAACGATTGTGACGTTATAGTTGTTACCATATTGTTTTCCAGCTACTTTTTCATTTAATAAACGATCGTTAGCTGATCCGTGTGGATTATGACAGCTTGAGCACTCAAATGTAGCAGTGGATTTATTAGCTAACGCACCTGGAGCTGCACTTACTGCTAAATCAGAGTCAACACTGTGCATAGATGCACTCATTTCATGTGATCCGATTATACCAGCTTCACTAGCCTTAGTAACATTATAGAAACCCATTGTCCCATCATGGCATGACATACAGAGTTCATATTCTCCACTCTTTAACAACATCTCATCTTCCCCATTGTGCGTACTATGGCAGTTTGCACAGGAGTTTGTGTTGTTTTGGAAATTACCATGTGTTTTATGTGTATTGGTATTTCCGAAGTTATCTACCGTTCCAACATTAGATGGTAGTTTTGGTGGATTTACTTCTTCGGCAGAAGCTAAAGCACCGAACATGGTTACTAAAATAAGCATCAAAAGTGCAGACAAGCTAATTTTTAACTTACTCATTTCTAGAAAACCTCCCAATTTCTTTCTGTCTCTTCTCTCTATATCTCTTTTTTGCAAATAAACACTATATATTTTTTCACCACCCCCTTACCTTAACCTTCATTTTTTTACAATTTTCGCAACAATATTAATGATAAAAACAAGAGAACAATAGGATCATTGTCCCCTTGTTTAAAAACGAGTTTTTAATTACCGTATTTACTATCGTAATGTTCAATTACTTCTTGTAATTCTGCGGAAAACGCAGGGTCGTAAGTTGATGTTCTCCAGTTTGTAACGCCGTCCCATCCAGGTTGTGAACCATCTGGAGCGGTATACATATAAAGTGGAGTATCTGGTGCACCGGCAGTATTCTTACCTGCTGCATCCGGACCGCCTAAGCTTTCACCTTCACCTGCGTGACAAGAGAAACATACAGACATGTTAGTGAATTTCTTAAGTGCAGAGTTTGCGCTAATATTCTTCATGTAATCCATTGCTTTATCCTCTGTAAATCCTAAGCCGCCATTTTCAACAGTCTTTTGCAAGTCTGCAATCGTTCTTCCAGAAGAATCTTGCAATGTAGTAATATCTGTACCGTGTGCATAGTGACAGGAAGCACAGTTTCTTCCGCCTTTATGGCTGTTGGTTGTATGTGTGTAAATTCCTGTTTCTTTACCGCCATTATCAAGATTTGGTTTTTTAGCTGTTCTGGATGCTAAGTAATTGTCATGACAAACGGCACAGAAGTTACTATAGTTCATTCTGTCTCTGGCTCCATCAGGACCCATTGATTTATACACTTTAAATCCTGTACCTGTTTGTGAGTTAAGCTCAACATACGCAGGATCTTCTTTCAGAATAAGTTTAATTGCCATTTGACCAGTAGGAATAGCAGTTGTTTTTGTAAAGCTAGGTCCATGGCTGCTGCCCTTAGATCCTTTAACATTATAAGCATAGGCTTTGCCTAATACTGTTTCATTTAATAAACGGTCGTTAGCAGAACCGTGTGGGTTGTGACAGCTAGAACATTCTAATTGTTCAGTTGATGTATTAAGGTATGCACCAGGTGCTGCACTAACTTTTACTGCTGAATTTACATTGTGCATAGATGAATTTAAGTGTGAGTCATCAAACGTTCCTGCTCCGCTTGCCTTTGTTACATCATAAAAACCCATAGTACCATCATGGCATGACATACAAAGTTCAAATTCGCCACTCTTCATTAACAACATTTCATCTTCTCCGTTGTGCGTACTATGACAGTTTGCACAAGCGTTTGTGTTGTTTTGGAAATTACCATGTGTTCTGTGTGTGGCTTTGTTACCAAAGTTATCAACATCGGCTGAATGAATTCCAGGTGCTGGATTTGTAGAAGTAGGTGTAAATGGTGCTGCCGTACCCTCTGCAGAGGCGATTGCGCCGAACATGCTTAGAATAACAAGCAAGAATAATGCAGATAAGCTAATCCTTAACTTACTCATTTCTAAAAACCTCCCATTTCTTTCTGTCTCTTTTTCTCTTTTTTTTAATACGGTAAAAAAGCTGTACCAACTATTCCTTTTTTCATCACCCCCTTAAAGGACGATAATTATGCCGTATTAACAAATCCAACCAATGGGAGGTAAATTTGATCGGAATCTGTACTTTTTTGCTTATAGCAACCTATGTAATTACTACACGATTTTCATTTTAAACAAGGTAACAATAAAAATATTGCTACCTTGTTCTAAAAATCTGTAACATTCCTTCTTATCGGATATATTGTCTTCCAATGAATTTACCATCTGGACCGATGTATTGCGGATCAACTGTAGTTGAAATACTAGTTGCGTGACATGCAAAACATATAGCCATGTTCGTATATTTTTTCAATGAAGAGCCTTTAGCACTTACATCCTTCATATATGCTTCTGCCTTTTCTTGAGTCCAGCCATATTTTCCACCATCTGCAACTGGCTTAGTAAGATCTGCAACCTTTTGACCTAAAGCATCAGTTAGAGTTGTCACGTCTGTACCGTGCGCATAGTGGCAGGCCGCACAGTTTCTACCATTTGAAGTAGAGTTAGTTGTATGTGAGAACAGGTAATCGTGTGAATCAGTTTTAGTGGCATTGCTAGGTCTGCCTGATGATCTCTTAGCGTAATAGTCATCGTGACATGCAGAACAGAATTGAGAATAGTATTGTTTATCGAGTGAATCTTTTGGACCGATTGATTTTGTAATCTTTAAACCACCAGTACCTGTTAAATCATTGATAGCTGCATATTCAGGATCATCTGTTAACGCTAGATTGATAGTTTTAGTACCTACTGGAACAGATACTAGTGTTGTAGGGTTGTAAGCAAAAGGTGCTGTTCCAATAACAGTTTCTTTTAATAACCTGTCATTTGCTGAACCGTGTGGATTATGACAGCTAGAACACTCTAAAACAGCTGTTGATGTATTCTTAACCGCACCAGGTGCTGCTTTTACTTGTAAGTTTGAGTCAACGTTGTGCATAGAAGAACTTAAGTGTGAGTCATCAAAAGTTCCTGCACCGCTAGACTTTGTCACGTCATAAAAGCCCATTGTGCCATCATGACAAGACATACAAAGCTCATATTCTCCTTCTTTCATTAACAACATATCGTCTTCCCCATTGTGTGTACTGTGACAGTTTGCACAAGAGTTAGTATTGTTTTGGAAATTACCATGTGTTTTGTGTGTACTTTTGTTACCAAAGTTATCCACGTCACCTACATGAATGCCAGGTGCCGGATTCGTAGAAGTTGGTGGCACACCATCTTCTGCAAAGGCTACTGCACTGAATATGCCTAGTAAAAACAGCATGAGAACAGTTGATAACCCTACTCTAATCTTACTCATTCTAAAAACCTCCCAAATTTTTCTCTCTCTTTTTTTAATAGACAGTGATTGACAGTAAAATACAAAATTTTTTATCATCACCTCCTTAGAGTGAAGGAGGATTAATAGAAAACGGATACTCTTTGGTTGACTGTATCTGTTACGAACAGCGTATCTCTATCGTCAATATAGAGACCATTTGGGAGATATAGCTGACCGTCTTCCGTCCCCATTCCACCTAATTCAAATAATTGTTTTCCATCTTTATCAAAAGCAGAAATATTATGTGAAAGATTGTTCACCACATAAACATTACCCTTTGAATCGACAGCAACTCCTCTAGGATTTAAGAAAGTAGGATCACCTTTTCCATCTTTTGAACCATTAATGATTTTGACAAATTTACCCTCTTTGCTGAAAACTTGGATCCTATTATTTCCAGAGTCTGTCACATAAATATTTTTATCGAAATCAATTGTGACAGCATTTGGTGCGATAAATTTCCCGTTATCCACACCAGCTCCACCTATTTCTAGTAACTTCTTTCCATCTAATTTAAAAACAAATAATTTGTTTGCTTTAATATCGGTAATATAAAGCTTTTCATCGAATATGCGTAGTCCACCAGGTGATTTTAGAATTTTTTCCTTATCATTAAAGTATTTGATGAATTTACCTTTTGAATCGAATATGGAAATATTGCCATTGTACATATCAGCTACATAAATATTGCCTTCTTTATCTCCAGAGATACCATAAGGAAATTTAAATTCGCCTTCTTTAGTACCTTCTTTTCCAAATTTAAAAACAGAAGTACCTGATTGATCAAACACTTGAACTTGTTTGTTATTTGTATCACTTACATAAACAAATTCACCAATTTTTGTTACATCCATTGGTTTATTTAATGGTTGGTTAAAGTCACCATACAATGCATTCGTATATACTGGCGTTGCACTTGGATCAACTTTTGCCACAATCGGTTTTATTTTAGAATCTAAATTTAAAAAATAGACTGTTGCGAAGAAGGCAACTGAAAGTGCGACAATGCTACTCATTAATATATAAACAGTTCTCTTTTTCAAGGTTGTTCAGCTCCTTCTATTTGTTGTCTTTGACTTTCGCAGCAATTCTCTCCAAGCCTTTAGTTGCTGGTTTGTATAGCGGATCATACGTTAAAGCCTCTTTGAAAAATTTTTCTGCGTCCTTATATTCACCCTGATCTTCTGCTACTCTGCCAATTTCCGTAATAACATCTGTGTTAGTAGGCATGATCTTAAGAGCCTCTTTAAGAGATTCATTTGCGTCTTTATACATCTTCAAATCTCGGTATACCATACCAAGTAATAAATGGGCTTTAAAATTACGAGGTCCAAGCTCAACTGCCTTTTGGGCCTGTTTTAATGCATCGTTGTATCTTTTTTCATCAAGATAGACAAGTCCTAGATTGAAGTAGGCACCAAAGTATTTGCTGTCTAAATCTGTTGCCACTTTCATTTGTTTGATTGCATCATCATTTTCACCTTTTAAAAAGTAGGAGTAGCCTAGATTTACATGGTGCTCGGGATTGTTCGGCTCTGAATCTACTAATCCTTGATAATAATCAATCTGCTGATCAATTCTTGCTTGATTTGTTTTGGACCATAAATAGTGATCACTTATATAGTAGCCTGCACCTAAACTGATAACTAAGGTTGCAACTAAGATTAATAAAGCTTGTAATTTAGTAAAATACTTGTTTTTTTCCTTCTTCAACTTCGTTCTTTCATTTATTTCTAGTTCTGGATTGATTGGCAGCTCTTTAGCTTCCATAATACCCACCTCGAATTTCGCAGTTTTTTCAAGATAACCTCTGACCGTTTTTTTAAAAGAAATATTTCTAATAAACACGATCAGAGGTGACTTTCACAGATATTTCTATATAAATATAACCCTATTCCTTATGGCACTTTTCACAACTTGGTTTAGAATGGCAGGTGTAACACTTCGCTGATGGCCCTTTAACACCATCCAATGAAATAGGATGTCGTTCCTTCCAACCTTGCTTTTGACTATGGCTGCTAGGATGACATGAAGAACAAACTACCTGATTACCACCTGGTGTATTAGTCTTTTTCGTATCATGACACGCTTTACATGTTTCTTGGCTTTTATTCGCAATGGTTCCATGATTTTTATAAAAATTACTATCATGGCTGGTAGGTCGCTTATTATGACAATCTTGACAGAAGGTATTTTCTTTTGCGTAGTTATAATGGTTCTTTTGTTTAGCAAGTGCATTATCCTTATTAAGGAAACTTGCAACCACCGATACATCGCCATAGCCTTCTAATGGTACTTTTGACATCTCGTTATGACACTGATTACACTTCTTTAGATCTTCAGCTGCTTGCTTTCCATGTGTTTTTGTTTTAAAGTCTGCCTCTTTATGGCTCTTTGGAATCATCCCCGTCTTGTGACATGCTGAACATTCATTTGTGACTTTACGAGCCTTATGACA
The DNA here is from genome assembly GCF_057656715.1 of Neobacillus sp. Soil_C_43. Classification (NCBI taxonomy): domain Bacteria; kingdom Bacillati; phylum Bacillota; class Bacilli; order Caryophanales; family Bacillaceae; genus Neobacillus; species Neobacillus sp. Soil_C_43. The sequence continues at coordinate 69,622 of NZ_JBDGJV010000008.1, read as the reverse complement.
TTCAATACACGTGTCCATATCCGGACGGATAAATTTCAAATCAGCCATTGCGGTCTTACCTGTTTTACTATCCCATTTTTGGTAATCCGTTTGGAAAGTCATTTTTCTATCGGCGATTTTGCCATGAGCAACACCACTATGGCATTGGATACATTCAATATCTTTGTTTTTATGCTTATCATGGGGAATAATGATGTCCCCAGATGCTGTGACATCACGCTTTGACACATCATGACAACTCTCACACGCACTATCAGGTATTTCTTTAGGCATTCGAATAGGGGCAGTATATGTTTGAGTTGCTTTCCTATAAACCTGCAGAAGTCCGTTTGCTTTTGCTTTTGCATATTCTTCTGTACCTGAACCTATATGACACTTAACGCAATCCACTTCGCTATGTGTGGACGCCTTCCACGTATAATACTCCGGCTTCATCTCATGGCACGAGGAGCAAAAACTGGAACTCGAAGTCGTTTCCACTCCTATGAGTCCTATTGAGAAAAAGACGACGATAAATAGCAGTGCTACCGTTAAATATTTATATACTTTGTAGCGAGTCCGTGGAGGGGAGGTGTTGTCTTTATGTTCTTCTTCCATTGTTTTCCCTCCTCATTAACATTTTCCCTTAGTTCTTCTTATCATCTTTGAAGCCTGTACGGTGACAGTATTCACAATAAACATCTGTCGGAGCTTTTGCGTTAGTTGAATCTGCTTTTGCTTTCTCACGATCATGGCAAACGAAACACTCTGCTTTCATTTCGGCTGTTTTTGCTTTGACAGCATGTGACGTCAACCATTGATTGCTTTCACCATGACTATCTGGACGATCTGCGTGACAAGCACTGCAGAATTTATTAGTTCTTGCTTGCTCTTTAACAATGGTCAAATTTGGAACATATTTTTCTTTTTGATCACCCATTTTCAATATAGAAAGAATATCTTCTTTTGGAATTTCTCTAACCCATTTAGAATCCTGGTGACAGTTCACACATTTATCTAGCTGTTTTACAGCTGTTGTGCCGTGGTTGCTGTTCCAATCCACATTCTTATGCGTTTTAGGTATGTCCGTTTGCTTGTGGCAGGTTTTACACTCCATCGAAATCTTTACATCTTTCTTTTGCTTTCCGATAGCTTGTAAAATAATCTCTTGTGTTTTTTGATCATGTTCAGCTGTCGTTACTTCTTTACTCTCATCCTCTTTTGAAGCTTCACTAGATCCCGCTTTTTCTTTCTCTTCTAGTTTTTTCTCCATTTCTTCTGGATTTGGAGGCACGTTATACGCTACATCTTTCCATGGCTCTTCACCGTTATTTACTTTGTCGTGACAGTCAATACATGAACCCATATTAGGTCTCAAGTATTTCTTTTCCATCAATTTTTGTGCACTTTCCTTAGTCCAATGGCCGCGTGCTTCTTCTATGTTGATTCCACGAGTGGCCATCTTTGCGTGTACAACACCAGCATGACAGGTAATACAAGGAATATCTTTATCAATATGTTTCTTGTGATTAACCTTTAAATCGCCGGAAGCTGTTACCAATCGGTTTTTCGAGTGGCATTGTAAACAGTTTTCATTTGAAACAGCTTCTTCCTCTGTTTGAACAATTTGTTTTGGGACACCTGTGACGTGATAATAAACTTCTTTCATTGATTTCATTTTGTGAGTCAACATGTTGATCGTACCCGGCTTAATATGACACTGAACACAAGTGATTTGATTGTGCGCACTGGCTGTGTATGAGGAGTACTCTGGTGCCATTTCGTGACAGCTTGCACAGAAAGTCGGAGAGTTTGTTAACGAAAGGACTCCATAACCTCCTCCAAAAACGACAATACAGCCTACAAGTGAAACAAATAGCAGTTTCCACCTGTTCACTGGATTCTTCCAATCTATACTTCGGAACATTTGCCAAAGTCTTCGTATTGGGCCTTTTTTTCTATTCTCTCTAGTCTCGGGATTATTTTCTTGATTCTTCTTTTTCCCCCAAATGGCCACTTTACTCACCCTTCCCATCTTGGATTGTTTCTCTATTTAATTTCCAGATTAACCTCTCTAAAGGTAGTATCTAACATTGTAAGAGTATATTCCAATGTACAATTTGTGAATATTTCTACACACCTGTGACAAATTTATTAACTCTAAAAACAACAGGAAAACATTGTTATATCAAGCCTTTAGTTATCACTATGCAAACAGTAGTAACTTGCATAAAGTTAAATAATTATACATAAATAAACGATTTTATTCAGATTTCAATTAAAACAATTTGCTCCGTTTTCATATTGAAATAGCTTTATGATTTATTGCCATGAGATTGTCAAATATGACAAATAACCGAACCCTTCAAAATAGAAGTTCTGCTGTGAAAGAGATATAATAGTAGAATGACAAAATTTGCTTCCACGCTAACAATGTTGTCACTCTATAGTGGAAGTGGTAAGATGAAAAAGGAAATTATCGAATATTTTTGACAGAATGATTTTTAAGGCTGTGTTAAAGAACAGTGTTGATTTTTACACCCTGTTGATTGGAGCGGAAGGCACGAAGACTCCTGTGGGAGTATGGTTCAGGGGAGACCCCGCAGGCGCATGCGCCGAGGAGGCTCGCCGAAACACCCACGGAAAGCGAAGTGCCTGGAGCGGAAATCAACAGGATAGTTTAACAGAGCCATTTAAAAAAATACGTATTAGTCTCGATAAAAAGGAGCGTTCATCTGATATGGGGATTTTAAATAAAGTGTTTGATCTGAACAAGCGTGAACTGAAGCGATTAGACAAGCTTGCCGTGAAAATTGATGCACTTGCTGCAGAAACTGAAAAGTTGACTGACGATCAACTTCGTGAAAAAACTGAAGAATTCAAAGCACGCTATCAAAATGGCGAAACGCTTGATGATTTATTAGTAGAAGCTTTTGCCATTGTTCGCGAAGGTGCCCGTCGTGTTCTTGGGCTATATCCGTACCATGTGCAGCTAATGGGGGGTATTTCTCTCCATGAAGGAAACATTTCGGAGATGAAGACAGGGGAAGGTAAAACCTTAACGGCTACCATGCCTGTTTATTTGAATGCTCTTTCTGGTAAAGGCGTACACGTTGTAACTGTCAACGAATACCTAGCAAGCCGTGACGCGACTGAGATGGGTCAGCTATATGAATTCCTAGGCCTAACCGTTGGCTTGAACTTAAACAGCATGGATAAGGAAGAAAAACAGGCAGCATATGCCGCTGATATTACCTATGGTACAAACAATGAATTGGGATTTGACTATTTACGTGACAATATGGTCCTTTATAAGGAGCAAAAGGTACAACGTCCGCTTTTTTATGCGGTCATTGACGAGGTCGACTCCATTTTAATTGATGAAGCCCGTACACCATTGATTATTTCAGGCTCAGCTCAAAAATCAGCTGTTCTTTATATTCAAGCCAATGCTTTTGTCCGAATGCTGACAAAAGACACTGACTATACGTACGATGAAAAGACAAAAGGCGTTATGCTGACAGAAGAAGGAATCAGCAAAGCTGAAAAAGCCTTCGGAATTGAAAACCTTTTTGATATGGCTCAAGTTACGTTGAACCATCATATTAACCAGGCATTAAAAGCAAATGTCAGCATGCACCTTGATATTGATTATGTGGTGCAGGATGGCGAAATTATTATCGTTGACCAGTTCACAGGCCGTTTGATGAAGGGCCGCCGCTACAGCGAAGGCTTGCATCAGGCTATTGAAGCTAAAGAAGGCCTCGAGGTTCAAAACGAAAGCATGACCATGGCTACAATTACATTCCAGAACTATTTCCGTATGTATGAAAAATTAGCCGGTATGACAGGGACAGCGAAAACAGAAGAAGAAGAATTCCGTAATATTTATAATATGAATGTTATCGTCATCCCAACGAACAGACCAATTGCCCGTGACGACCGCGCCGATTTGATTTACAAATCGATGGATGGTAAATTCCGTGCCGTTGTTGAGGATATCGCTGAACGTCATCAAAAGGGACAACCGGTCTTAGTTGGTACCGTAGCGATCGAAACATCTGAGCTTATTTCCAAGTACTTATTGAAAAAAGGTATCCGCCACAATGTATTGAACGCGAAAAACCATGAACGTGAAGCCGAAATTATCGCCGAAGCAGGCCATAAAGGTTCTGTTACCATCGCGACTAACATGGCCGGACGTGGTACGGACATTAAGCTTGGCGAAGGAGTAATTGAGTTAGGCGGTCTAGCCGTTATCGGTACGGAGCGTCATGAAAGCCGACGCATTGATAACCAGCTCCGTGGACGTTCCGGACGTCAAGGAGACCCTGGTGTTACCCAATTCTACTTATCAATGGAAGACGAGCTGATGCGTCGCTTCGGTTCTGATAATATGAAAGCCATGATGGAACGTCTTGGTATGGATGATACCCAGCCAATCCAAAGTAAAATGGTTTCTCGTGCAGTGGAGTCTGCTCAAAAACGTGTAGAGGGCAACAACTTTGATGCACGTAAACAGCTTTTACAATATGACGATGTTCTCCGTCAGCAACGCGAAATCATCTACAGCCAGCGCGATGAAGTATTAGAGTCTGAAGACCTTCGTGATATTGTGCAGAAAATGATTCTTAACTCTATTCAACGTAATGTAGATGTCCACGCCTCTCGTCATGAGGATGAGGAAGAATGGGACCTTCAAGCCATTGTTGAGTATGTCCATGCAACCCTCCTTCATGAAGGTGACATCACTCTTGATGATTTGAAAGGTAAAGACCCAGATGAAATAGTCGACGCAATTTTTGCTAAAGTGAAGGAGCGCTACGATGAAAAAGAGCAAATCCTTTCTCCAGAGCAAATGCGTGAATTTGAAAAAGTTATTACATTAAGAGCTGTTGATTCCAAGTGGATTGATCACATTGATGCAATGGATCAGCTTCGTCAAGGAATTCACTTACGTGCATACGGTCAAATTGACCCGCTCCGTGAATACCAGCATGAAGGCTTTGCGATGTTTGAGGCAATGATTCAATCGATTGAAGATGAAGCAGCTATGTATATCATGAAGGCTGAAATTCGCAACAACCTTGAGCGCCAAGAGGTAGCAAAAGGTCAAGCGGTAAATCCGAAAGAAGACGGCGAACCCGTTAAGAAAAAGCCTAAAGTCAATCAAATGGATATCGGCCGCAACGATCCATGTATATGCGGAAGCGGTAAGAAATATAAAAACTGCTGTGGAGCAGCGAAGTAATCTTGTTCTGAGGACCGACGAATGATCGTCGGTCCTCTTTTTACTATCCCTACAAAGTCCGGAGGTAAAGATGGATAAAAAAATCAAAGTCACCCACTCTCTTCTCTCAGCTCAATCCGTAAGAGGGTTATTAAACGATTATGATTTGAGTGTTATTAGCTGTGAATTTCTCACGAGAGGATTAAACGATACATACGTTATTTCAACCCAAAACAAAAAGTATATTTACCGAGTCTACCGACATAATTGGCGAAGTGAATCAGATATTCTTTTCGAACTAGATACGATTAATTGGCTAAAGGATGAGGGTATCTTCGTTTCTACTCCAGTTAAAACAATGGAAGGGAACAGGATCGTTGGCATCCAATCACCCGAAGGAGACAGATATGGGGTTTTATTTACTTATTCACCTGGAGATAGACCTGAAATAACCGAGGAAAACTGTCACATTCTAGGGAAAGCATTAGCCGAACTACACCAAAAGAGTAGCTCATTTATTTCTTCAAATCAAAGAAGTTTTGAATTGGATATCAACCATTTATTAGCGGAGCCAGCTTCTTTAATAAAGCCATTATTGGAAAGGCATTTAAAAACGGAACAAGTACAATTTTTTTATGAGATGGTTACGAACTTAGGAATAAAACTGAGAGTAAGCAAGCTGGAATACGGATTTTGCCATGGAGATTTTCACAACTTTAACATGCACTTAAATAAACAACAACTGGAGGTATTTGATTTTGATTGCTGTGGTTTCGGCTACCGTGCCTATGATATAGCCGTCTTTTGGTGGAATTTAAAAAATAATTACCGTGCTGTTGAGAAAGCTTGTTGGGATGCATTTTTGAATGGGTATTTAATGCAAAGGAACATGTCCGAAGAAGACATCAGTAGTCTGCCTTATTTTATATCGGTACGGAGAATTTGGCTGCTAGGAACGATGTTGAAAAATGAGGATGTTTGGGGAAGGAACTGGATAAACTCAACTAACTTTAGTCAGTTTCTTAAGGATCTTGCACAGGATAGGGAATTATACAAAAGTTAACTTATCTGTAAAAAATCAAAAAGGTGCGCCAAGGAGGCTGCACCTTTGTTTGTGATATTAATGGTTACCTTTACCGTGATGTTCGTTGTCGTCACCTTTTTCATGGTGATCTTCTTCATGCTTTTTTTCTTCAGACTTTTTAGCTTCTTCTCTTTGCTTTTCTTGAGCTTTTTTAGCTTCTTCTCTTTGCTTTTCTTGAGCTTTTTTAGCTTCTTCTCTTTGCTTCTCTTGAGCTTTTTTAGCTTCTTCTCTTTGCTTCTCTTGAGCTTTTTTAGCTTCTTCTCTTTGCTTTTCTTGAGCTTTTTTAGCTTCTTCTCTTTGCTTTTCTTCTGCTTTTTTTGCCGCTGCTTGTTCCTTTTCTACATCTTTGCTTACTGCTTCTGTGTTTTCAGTCTCTTGTTCAGTTGTTTCTTGTTCCACTTCGGTTGATGTTTCTTCAGTAGTAGACTCATCAGTTGCCACTTCATCATCAGAAGATTCATCGCCGTTCACTTGATCTTCAAGCTTCTTCATCTTCTTAGCAAACTTAGCATCTTTCTTTTCAAGTTTAGCAGCCTTTTTCTCTAACTTAGCAAAAGATTTTTGAATGTTTTTCATTAGTGATTGTTGAGCTTTAGGGTTTTCAACATGTTCAAGAGCCATTAATAAAGCATCAATGTTATGAGCAAGTTTACTATTTACTTTGACCTCAGTATCATCTGTTGCTTCTGTTTCATCTGTTGCTTCTGTTTCATCAGTAGCTTCTGCTTGATCTGAAACTTCACCTTCTGTATCACTTACAGTATCTTCCCCAGTTGTCGTTTCTTCAGAAACTTTGTCGTTAGCTTGTTCTTGTGTTGCAATCGCTTCTTTTAATAGAGCTGCAGCCTCATCTGTTTTTCCTTCAGCAAATAATGCATTTGCCTCTGCAATACGCTCTGCAGCAAAGTCTGCTAAAAGCTGTGCTTCTTTATAATCGTCAAAAGTGAATGCAAGTCGAACTTTTTCAGCCATTAATTTTACAAAATAGAAGAAATCACCAGGAATTAATGAAGGAGCTTCTTCTTCATCTGCTACTTCTGTATCTTCTGTTGTAGCTTCATCTGATTGTTCAGTTGATTCTTCCTCAGTAGTTGCACTTGAATCTTCTGTAGTTGTTTCTGTTTCAATTGCCTCAGATGTTGTATCTTCAGTTGCGTTATCCTCAGTTGTTGCCCCAGTATCAACTGTTGTATTTTCAACAGGTTCAGTTACAGTACCTGTTTCAGTTGTTGTTTCAGTTCCATCACCATTTGCAAAAGCTGAACCTGTACCAAATGAGAAAATAATTGCTGAAGCAAGCATACCACTAGTTACGAAATGTGCTACCTTTTTAGATTTCATGTCGAAAATTGCCCCCTATTTATTTGATACTAGAGTGTTCGTCCATGACTTTCATTTTTATGGTGGTACTTGTAAAAAAATTTGTATGTTTTTAAAATTTTCATATATTAATAGTTTTTTCCAATAATCTAGGGGGCATAAATTCTTGTTATAAAAAAAAGCTGCCCCCCACATGTGGAGGACAGCGTTCTATTAGTTAATTAATGTGTTTCAATTAATCCGTAACGGCCGTCTTTACGCTTGTAGACAACGTTTGTACGGTTAGTATCTGAATTTGTGAATACATAGAAGCTATGACCAAGCAAATTCATTTGCAGGATCGCTTCTTCACTATCCATTGGTTTTAAATCAAAACGTTTTGTACGAACTAATTCAAGATCATCTTCGTCCAACTCAGTTACTTCTGTGTTTTCAGAAGTTGCAAAAGTAATTGGGAAGTCCCCTTTTTCGCGGAATTTACGATTGACCTTTGTTTTATGTTTGCGAATTTGACGCTCAAGCTTATCGGTAATCAAGTCAATACCTGCATACATGTCAACGTTTGTTTCTTCTGCACGTAAAACTAATTGTTGTAGCGGAATGGTTACCTCTACTTTAGAAGTTTTATCTTGATTGAATCTTAGATTCACGTTTACCTTTGCATCCGGTGCCTCTGTAAAATAACGCTCCAATTTAGCAATTTTCTTTTCTACATACTCTCTAATTGCTGGAGTTACCTCAATGTTTTCGCCACGCACGTTATAGTTCATGTGGACTCCTCCTTTAGTTAAGGCTATGTATTAACATTTCTATTTTACCCTATGATAATCCTGCTAAATCAGAACAATAATTTTGTCGAATTATTGACAAAAACAACAAGCAAATAGTGACAATGGTTTAAATCTCATTTGACTTAAGTGGTATTTTTTTCTAAAATGAATGGTTGTTCATTTTTATTATATTACTTCCTAGTAGATTTTGCTACCATTACGCTTAGTCGACGGGTTTGAATATGCTACTTACGTCACCTTGCCAGGGTCAATGATTGAATACTTTCAGCCCCTGCACTCTTTAGAAGCTTTGCTGCATGTCGGAGGGTAGATCCGGTTGTATAAACATCATCAATTAAAACCACTCTTTTTCCTGCTATATCTATTTCTGGTTCAATCCTAAAAACTTGAGGGACATGAATCCGTTCCGACCTTGATTTTTTCGATTGTTTTTCAGAGTGAACTCTGGTGAGTAGTTCCTGTGGTGCAAAGCCTGATTCTACAATTAGAGCTTTTGCCTGGTTAAACCCACGTTCATAAAGCCGCTCTTCACTTAATGGAATAGGGACAAGAACATCCATATCCACTTTCATAAGTTCCTTTTGAAAAAGCTCAACAAATATCTTCACCAGAACATAATCTCCGCGGAATTTAAACTGGGAAATGACTTCTTTTAAAAACTCATTATAGTGAAATAAGGAGTGATTTTTTTCGAGAAGATTCTTCCACTCCGAATCTTCCTCCCAACGAAAGCAATCATAACACAAATCGCCAATTTGAAATCTCTCCTCGAGTAGGTGAAGGGGACGGCCACAGATACGGCATGATTCTCCTTCCAATTTTTCAAATTTCCCTTCACACGTGGAGCAAATATACTTTTCTTTTTCAATTGAGAAGAGGGCTCTCCAACCTATGATTGGCATAATCACTGAATGACAAATGAGACAATAATCAGATTGGAATGGATACATACCTTACTTCCTTTCTTTTGAATACCCCTTTATAAATCAAGCAAACCTCTTTTCTTCCCCTCACGATTCATGGAGATAATTTGCTTCCTTGCCTTTAGCATTTCGTCGGTCTTTCCGTAATGAAAAAAAGTGACTACTCCATCAGGATGGTCCTTGCTCCTTCCTGCTCTTCCGGCAATTTGGACAAGAGCACTTTCAGTAAAAATAGGATCCTCCGCCCCAACAACGGCCACATCGATATTTGGGAAAGTGACTCCCCTCTCTAGAATCGTTGTCGTTAAGAGTAAGGGGATTTGCTTATCTCGCATGCGTTGAACCTTCATCTTCCTTTCAGGGTCTTCTGCATGTACGGCCTCAATTTCAGGATTTATTTGCTGAAGGATATTTAATGCTTTTTCCATTAAAGTGATATGAGGGAAAAATAGTAACACCTGTTTGCCTACATGAAGTCGTTTCTCAATCCAGCGAAGCACAATGGCTGAAAATTTGTCTTTTTTGAGTAGCTTTTGCCAATCGCCACTCCAAACAAATTCTGGAAGCGGAAGTGGATGACGATGAAATCTCGCTGGAATGGTAGTAAAATTTCTTTTCCCAGTGCGGCATTCTCTTTGCCATTTTTCATTTGGGGTGGCAGTTAAGTAAATCATGGCTGAATTAGGTTTATGCGACTGGATGGTAGCATGCTGGAGGGATTCCTCCACAGTGTAAGGGAACGCGTCGACTTCATCTAAAATAATGACATCAAAAGCATGGTAAAAACGAAGCAGTTGATGTGTAGTCGCAATGGTAAGGGGAGCGAATAAGTGGCGGTCTTCACTTCCACCATACAGGGAGGCAATAGTCAGTTCTGGAAAGGCTGCCTTTAATCTGGGCGTGAGTTCTAGGACAACGTCTGTCCTTGGAGTTGCAATACAGATCCTTTTAAGAGCCTTGATCCCTGCCTCTATTCCTGCAAACAGTACTTCTGTCTTACCGGCTCCACAAACGGCCCAAATCAGGTGTTCCTGATTTTGCAGAATGGCTTCTACCACATGGTTTGAAGCAGTCAATTGGCCAGGTGAAAGCTTTCCGTTCCAGGCCATGATGTTTTTAGGAAGCGGTATGTCAGGTTCAGGGCCACACCAGCCGATAAGCGGTGTACACTCGCTAATTCTCCCCATCATGAGACAATGGCGGCAATAATGACACTGTTCTCTACACCTCGAGCATGGATAGGATGCAAACTTTTGCTGGTCTTTATTTCCGCACCGAGTACAGATGAACTTGTCTCCGCTTCTTTCAATCCCTTTTCGGTAGGTTATATAGCCATTTTGATAATGAGTTTGTGTGTCGGTGAGATGTATTGGGAGATCTTCAAGGAGAAGTTGTTTACCACTTAGTAACTTTTGTAGATCGGTATTATAGGCGAATAGTAGATTGAGCGGCGGATGAGGGATCGTTGGAATTTTGGAGATGGGAAGGGATTCAATGTTTGTGAGGTCTGGGAGTATCAGTCCATCCTTTACTATAAAACGCATAGGGGCACCTCATTGGGTCGAAGGTGGTAGATTCGATCTCTCGTTTTGCCTGTCACTTGTAATTTTAATCTTTGAAGAATTTTTTGAGCAGTATCACTTGTAGGGAGATGGAGAAAGATTCGAAGTTCTGAGTTAGTAATGGTTGGCTTAATTAAGTAATAGTAATCACTAAGTGCGTCTATGTGGGCATCTTTCGAGGTTAGGAGGCATTTCGAACAAACCCAATTTCCTTTTTTATATTCCATAGGTGTATGAAGGCATTTTTCATTAGGACAACATACTCCGTTATGGATATCTTTTCCTGTCAGCTTGTACTCTTCTAAAATTTTTATTTCCTTTGGACTATGATGGCTTAAGAGTAATTTCCCTATATGGTTAAGTGTCTCCATATCAATCAGTTCTTTCTTAAATCGTTGCTCCAGTGCGTGATTTTTATTAAATAGGTCTCTATCTTTGCATACTTTATTTAAATCCGTTTTGTCGTTAGAGTTTGTTTTTAGTATAGTATTGGTCGCACTCTTAAAAAAAACTAGGTAATCAACGGGCATCAAATCGTAACCATTTGACCTCATCCAACCTCTTAAAAGAGATTGAAGACGCTGACCTTGAACACGTGGATCCTCAAAGGACTCTTCGCTGCCATCATTGTTGATCCGAATAAGCTGTTTGAAGACATTATCAAACTGTAAAATTCCAATAATGTTCTTTGCTTCAATAATTAGGATATGAGTACGGGAAATTAGTAATGCATCAATTTGGAAGTGAACACCATTGTGTTTTAATTGGAGATCATAAAAAATGAAGTGTTTTTCTTGAGGGAGTTCTTTGAGATAATTTGATAGGGCAAATTCACCCCAGTATCCTGCCCATCTCTTAGCTAGGTCTTTTTCTATAATTGAATGTTTACTGTGACCTTTTATTAACCTTTTCTTTACTATGTTTGTCAATATAAGTCTCAGCGGTAAAGGTAGTTCTTTTAATACCAATTGTATCGTCACTCCTTTTCTTTTTTTGATAAATTTCTACAAATGCTGGAAAAATTCCTTCTTAATTGTCGAAGTTTTTTATTTTTGTTTGAAATAATTGGCATGCTCGGAGGGGATTCCGCGCGTTTGTGTTTGGATTCCGCCAACTTACTGTCTTATTCCGCCAGTTTTCCGAGGTATTCCGCCAACTTATGGCGTATTTCCGCCAACTTTCTCAATAATTCCGCCAAGACTCAATAAAGTGACCAATTACTATAAATACAAACCTAGTTTTAAACATGTTCGCTGCTGCATACTAGCGGGGATTCCGCGGCTTTGAACTGGTATTCCGCCATCCTGCTGTTTTATTCCGCCAGTTTTCTGAGGTATTCCGCCAACTCATGGCGTATTTCCGCCAACTTTCACAATTATTCCGCCAAACTCCGTTTTATATTACCTTTGTATAAAAAATAAAAACCATTCCGGCCTAAAGCCGGAATGGCAGCATATTGAAGATTTTTATTTTTTCATCCAGCCCATTCCCATGGATCCTTCTCCTAGATGGGTACCGATGACTGCACCAAAATAACCAATAGAAAAATCTACGTTTGGATACATGGCGGCTAATTCTGTCCGCCACTCCTTTGCTTCTTCCTCACGATTGGCATGGATAATAACGGCTTGATAATTCCCACCTTGCAACGCATCTTCGCCTAGCAGGTCCACCATACGTTTCAATGCTTTCTTACGGGTTCGGATTTTTTCAAACGGAACAATCACCTTGTTCTCAAAATGTAGCAACGGCTTTACCTGTAGCAAACTTCCGATAAATGCCTGTGCACTTGAAAGACGCCCACCTCGCTGAAGGTGTGCGAGGTCATCGACCATAAAGTAAGCACGAGCCGATTTTTTCATTTCTTCGAGCCTTTTCATAATGGACGCAACATCTCTACCGCGTGCCGCCCACTCTGCTGCTTCAATTGCATAAAAACCTTGTACCATGCAGCTGATTTCTGAATCAAACGGATATACATCGATGCCCTCAACCATCGTACTGGCCGTGACAGCTCCTTGATATGTACCGCTTATTCCGCTTGATAGATGGATGCTAATAACTGCATCGTACTCTTGGGATAATCGTTCGAATAATTCAACAAACTGACCAAGTGGTGGTTGGGAGGTAGTTGGCAGCTCTTTCGTCTTTACCTCTTCGTAAAATTCGCCTGCATGAAGATCCACTTCTTCCCGATATACTTCATCACCAAATATGACATGTAACGGGACCATATGTATATTAAATTTCTCTCGTAATTCCTTCGGTATGTAGGCGGTGCTATCCGTGACAACTGCCGTTTTCATATATTAGTTACCATCCTTGTCTTTTTAAACTGTTTGGTTCGATCGCACTAAAATTCCGAACCTCCATGATGCCACCCACATCAAAAATAAATGAGCGATTATTCATTTCTAACATAATGTCTATTTTATATGAAACTGAAGGAAAATGCATTATATAAAAAGAAGCTATATAACAAAAGTGGGGCATGCTTTCAAAGCATGCCCCACGTACTTTCAAACTATTTATCAATTATCTTACTTCCACCCAGCCATTTTTAATAGCAACGACTACTGCTTGCGTACGATCGTTAACGTTCATTTTTTGCAAAATGTTACTCACATGGTTTTTCACTGTTTTTTCACTGATAAATAAGGCTTCACCGATTCCACGGTTACTTTTACCATCAGCAAGCATTTGTAACACTTCGCACTCTCTACGAGTTAACAGGTGCAATGGACGGCGAATTTCATGTGTTGGTACGTAGCCACCGCCACCACCTGAAACGCCAGCTGCCAATCTGCGATATTCATTGACTAGATTGTGAGTAACCTTTGGATGTAAATAGGATCCTCCATCTGCCACAACTCGAACTGCTTCAATCAGGGCATCCGCGTCCATTTCTTTTAATAAGTAGCCACATGCTCCTGTTTTTAAAGCATGTGTGACATAATTCTCATCATCATGAATGGATAAAATGATAACCTTTGTATCAGGGTATTTTTCTACTAGCTCGCGGGTTGCTTCGACCCCATTCATTTGGGGCATATTAATATCCATAATGACAACATGAGGCTGGTATTCTTGGACAAGACCTAATGCTTCACTGCCATCATCGCCCTCTGCTACAACCTGGAATGATTTTTCAAACTCAAGTATTCTTTTAACGCCTTCTCTGAATAGTTGGTGATCATCGATAATGACAATTTTAGTAGACATTCTCATTTCCCCCTAATCCTTCTCAGTATTAATATTTTTTCAGTCAACGAATCTTCTTTTTTAATTGGTCAATGGTACTCGAATCCAAACCGCTGTCCCTTTGCCTATTTTAGAATCAAAGGTAATATCCCCATCAAGCAAGTCAACCCGCTCTCTCATGCCAATCATTCCAAAAGACTCAGGTTTCTTAATAGAGGTGTCAAAGCCTCCCCCATTGTCCTTAATGAGCACGGTGATATCATTGTTGGTTATTTCTAGTTTCACCTTGATTTCACAGGCATTCGCGTGCTTGAGCGCATTTTGAACGGATTCTTGGATCATTCGAAACAACGCGACTTCGTACTTAGTTGGAAGCCTGCGCTCTAGGCCCAAATTCACAAATGTTATTTTGGAATTCTTATGATATTCTTCGATTGTTTGTAGATATTTTCTGAGGGTAGGTACCAAACCTAAATCATCCAGTGCCATTGGACGTAGGTCATAAATAATCCTTCTCACCTCATATAGTGCTGAACGCACCATTTTTTTGAAGCTATTGACTTCAGAGAAAGCTTCATCTGGGCCTTTTTCACGAAAGACACGCTCAATTAAATCCGAGCGCATGATAACATTGGCAAGCATCTGTGCTGGACCGTCATGTATTTCCCGTGACAATCGCTTTCTCTCTTCCTCTTGCGCTTCAATTATTTTCAAACCGAAGTCTTGCTTTGCTTTAGCATCTTCTAATACTTCACCGACTTGTTTTAAGTCACTGGTTAAATAATTCATCACAACAGAAATTTGTGAAATAAGCTGATCAGCACGATCAATCGTATCAATTAATCCAATAAGTCTTCGTTCAAGATCATCTCTTTTATCAAGCAGTTGTTTTTTATACTGCCAGTTTATCGATAAATCCATTTGTAACTGATGTGCTTTTTCGTAGGCTTCACGAACCTCTTCCTCAGTATAATGTTTAAAATTCATACTGACCTCTGAAAGAGTCAAACGTGCTTCTTTGACCTGTTCTTCCAATTGGTCTCCCTCTTCAATAAGCTTAACCATCATTTGCTTAATATTAGCTAATTCATTTGTCATGCTCTCATAGTCATGACGGCATTTCTCACCAATACGAAAAATATCACTTTTACTACAGGTGACGGTATCAATCATTTCTTCACGAATTTCATCAATCGATTTCATATCAATTTGCTTAATTTTCATCACATTCCTCCGGGATTTTTTTCCCTTTAGGCCTTACGCTTTATTTAACAAACTTTAGAATAAACCAATAAAAAACTTTTCTAAAAACCTCATTATAAGTCTGAAAGTAGTATAATAATAATATTATTTTTACTGCTTTATTCCTTTATTCCTATTAAACTATACTTTAATAAAATAGAAAAGTATTTCACCCACTAGGCCTATTATAACATTCGAACTTTACTACCATATTAAAGGTATATTACAGCAATATTTTATATTTTTTTCTTTTAAGGAAAGGGGCCTTACATGCTGTCTCGATATTATACTGTAAAAACATTAGGAGAACATGAAATCAACATTCAAAAGTCCCGTTTTATTGCACATATTAACAGAGCTGAAACGGAGTTGGAAGCACAGGATTTCATTCAGGCGATTAAGAAACAACATTGGAATGCTACACATAACTGTTCAGCCTATCTCATTGGTGAGCATGATCACATTCAAAAGGCTAATGATGATGGTGAGCCAAGTGGAACAGCTGGCGTACCTATTCTTGAAGTTTTGAAAAAAAGAAAGCTAAAAGACACCGTTGTTGTCATAACCCGCTATTTTGGTGGAATTAAATTAGGTGCAGGTGGCCTGATTCGTGCTTACGGAAAGGCGACATCCGAAGGCTTAGACGCAATTGGTATTGTCGAAAGAAGACTTTCACAGATTATCCATGTGAAAATTGACTATACCTGGCTAGGAAAAATTGAAAAGGAATTGCGTGCCTCCGAATTCACCATAAAAGAAATTCACTATTTGGATGTAGTTGAAGTTGAAACGTTCGTAGATGAAAGTCAGGTCCAAAACTTTATGGATTGGATGGTAGAACTAACGAACGGCCAATGCACATTAACTAAAGGTGATACAATTTATCTAGAAGAAGATTTCTCAAGGTAAAACAGGTATGTCTTACTGTGGATTATAGTAGGTCTTTAGAAAGAACGCAATTGGGAAAAAAAACGAAAAGGGGCTCAATTTTGAGTCCCTTTTACTATGATCGATCTTTTGCCGTACTCATTTTTAATGTTCGAACCATATTTAGTAATGGACGATGGTCCTTTCCCATTAAACCAATTTTTTCAGCAATAATCTCAATAGTTAGGACGACAATCCCAATTAAGAAAAGAGCGCCACCAATTCTGGCCTGGGAGTAAATGACTGCGACAAGTCCAAAAAATGCAGCCATGGCATAAATTAGTAACACGGTCTGACGGTGGGAATAGCCCATTCTCAACATGCAGTGATGAAGATGAGATTTATCTGGTGCTGATAATGGCTGTTTATTGATAATTCGTCTGATAATCGCAAATAAGGTATCAGATATGGGCACGCCAAGAATAATAACTGGAATAACAAAGGAAATAAAAGTTACATTCTTAAAACCCAGCAGTGAAAGAACAGAGATAATGAACCCTAGAAAAAGGGCCCCTGTATCCCCCATAAAAATACTCGCAGGATGAAAATTGTAAATCAAAAAGCCTAGCGTGCTTGCGAGGACGATTGACCCCACTGCCACCACGTATAAATTCCCTTGAATAATCGCCATTCCAGAAATGGTGATTAAGGCAATAGACGAAACTCCTGCAGCAAGCCCATCGAGTCCATCAATTAGATTAATGGCGTTTGTAATTCCAACAATCCAAAGGATCGTAAAAGGAATACTTAAAAAACCAAACTGAAGCTGACCGCCAAATGGAAGGTTAATAAATACCATTTGCAAATCACCTAAAAAAACAACCGAGCATGCTGCAGCTAATTGACCGAGAAGTTTATACTTTGCCGGCAATTCAAACATATCATCACAAAAACCGGTGATTACTATGATTAGACAGCCAATGAAGATGCCAGTAGAGTACGGGTTATCTGGTCTTAATAGGAAGATACCTACCATAAAACTAATAAATATGGCTAAGCCACCTAGCCTTGGCATAATTGACTGATGAACTTTCCGATGGTTTGGACGATCGGTCGCGCCAATGCGAAAGGCGAGTTTTTTAATAAGTGGAGTAATAAAGATGGAAATAAAAAAACATACTATAAAGGTAAGATACAGCATTAAACATCCTCCTTGTTATTAAGTTTGTCCATTAAAGACAAAACAAAAACAAAGATAGCTTAGTAAAAATCGGAAAAACTGCAGATTTAAAAAAAAGAAAAAGAGGCAATCCCCAAAGGAATTACCTCTTTCAGTGTTGCATAGATTACTTAATCCATGCTCCGTCTTTACCTAATTTGTAACCGCTGATTGTTGTGTTGTAAGCCATGCTACCATCTTTGTACAGGTAGTACCACTTACCACCAGTTAATACCCAACCAGTTTGCATTGCACCGCTAGAAGCAAGGAAATACCATTTCTTGCCAGTGAATACCCAACCAGTCTTCATATCACCGTTTGTTTGATCTAGGAAGTACCACTTGCCGCCAACTAAAGCCCAGCCGGTCTTCATAGCACCGGTAGCATCAAAGAAGTACCATTTACCTTTTACTTGATACCAGTTAACTTTCATGTCTCCGTTAACTTTATCTAAGTAATACCACTTGCCATCTTCTTTGTACCAGCCCGTTTGCATTGCACCGTCTTCGTCTAAGAAGTACCATTTTTTGTTCACTTTAACCCAGCCAGTTTCCATGAAACCGTTTTGGTCGAAGTGATACCATAGTCCATCTTCATCTTTAAGCCACTTATTTGCATAAGCTACTTCTGTTTGAGGATCAACATAAATCCAATGACCTTCTTCTCCATCGCCAACCCAGATCCAGCCAGTTGCAGCATCAACTGTAATATCAAATGGAGCCAAGTTTCCAGTTCTGTCTGTAATATCTAAGCGAATTACAGTACCTTTAGCTAATGGAGCGTCTAACTCGATTTCGAAGTAACCTTCGTCATCTGCAGTTGCTTGACCAATCACTTTACCACCAACATTTGCAACAACTTTTGCAAGAGGCTCAGTGTAACCATATACGGACTGGTCATAATTTGTAACGTAAACATCTGGTTGTTCAACAAAGTTATCAATTTGGATACGACCTTCAATTTCTGCTGAAACTGGTTGTGGTAGAGATTTGAAATACTGAACAAATCCGTCTAAGTCAACCATGTTTGTTACACGATCTTTACCAGACTTAAGAACTGCAAAGCCGTCTCCACCGTCTGCCATGAAGTTGTTAACTGTAATTGTATACTCTGCTTTTGGATCAATTAATGAACCATCTTCAGTGTAGATATCAAGAACTTTGCTGCCATAAGGCTGTGAATCTGTCCAAGTATAGTGAAGACCAGAAATTGACATGATCTTGTTATAGCTTGGTGGTGCTTGGAATTGTTGATTTAATAACGTTCTAATTTGATCGCCTGTGACAGTCATTGTTACAAGGTCGTTACCAAACGGTTGAACCTTGAATAAATCGCCCCAAGTAATCGTTCCAGCTGGAAGTGGGTTACGGATACCGCCAGCGTTCATAAATCCGAAATCAGTGCCTGTTACTGCACGCATACCATCAGCAATTAAGTTACCAAGTGCAGATTCACCAGAAGCATTTTGCACATTAGTGATTGTAGCAGATGTAGAACCAACTACTTTGCTTACAATAGGCTTAATATCTTCTTGGTAGCCATCAAGTTCTGCTTTGATTTTTGCATCAGCAGTGATTTTGCTGTGAAGTGTGTCTACTACTTCAGCTTTAGTTTGATCCTTCATTACATCCCCAGTAGCAGGGTCAATTGTTAAATCAATATCAGAGAAGGCTGTACCGTAAGACCAAGATTGGACTAATACTTTTCCTTCAACATTTGTGTTTAGGTATTTATGGTCATGCGCACCATAAATTACGTCAACTGATGAATCAATCGCTTTTGCCATATCAACAACTTGTCCAGTTGCTGCAGTACCATCAGTCTTTGAAGTTCCAGGGTTGTGGGCAAGAACAACAATTGTTTTAACGCCCTTATCTGTTAATTCTTTTGCATACTTATTAATTGCTGTTACTTCATCAGTGAATTTAACACCTGCAACACCAGCTGGAGTTACGATTAATGGTGTATCTTTTGTTACTACACCGATAAAGCCGATTTTAACGCCATCTACTTCTTTCACTGTATATGGAGGTAAAATTGGTTCGTTTGTTTTCTCGTCAACAACGTTTGCTACAACGTAATCCATAGTTGAACCAGTGAATTTGCCATATTTTGCTTCATATTGAGCAGTTTTTGGATTATCTCCACCATTGATTAGACGCTTCATTTCTACTACGCCTTCATCGAATTCATGGTTACCGATTGTTCCTACGTCAAAACCAAGTTCATTCATGAAACGAATAGTTGGCTCGTCCTGTAATAATGCAGAAACTGGAGGACTTGCTCCAACAAGGTCACCCGCTTGTAACATTAGGGTATTAGCTGGGTTTGCTGCTTCTCTGTCTTTCAAGTAAGCCGCTAACCATTCAATACCACCAGAGTAATCGACAACTTTACCATCTTTGTCTTTAATTGATCTCCAAGTATCAAGCTGACCATGGTAGTCATTGATTCCTAATAATTGAACATGTACGTTTTGGTCTAGTGTGTATTGTTCAAAACCAGAGCCATCAGATAATGGAGCAACATCTTTAACATTTGGAGCTGATGCTAGTACATCTTTAGCTGCTGGAGAAGATTTGAATGTTAATGTTTTAGCTACTCCACCAACAGGAGCGATTTTCCAGTTGTTATCAGCAACAGGATTTACTACTTTTTGATCTTTAATGTAATCCATCAAAATTTGACGGTTTTCATATGGAGAATCAACTACGATTGTAGCTTTTCCACCCTTTGTTCCTGGGAAGTTACCACCGCCAGTTGCACGATAGTTATTCGTTGCAACAATGAATTTTTGATTTGGATCAATTTCTTTACCGTTCATATCAGTAAAGTTGATGATACGATGAGAATCAGCACTAACAACATCACCAGTAGTAAAATTATAACGAGCTGGTTTTGTTACATCGACTTGATATTTCACACCATCAATTACATCAAAGTTATATGGTTGGAAGCTGTAGTTAATTAATTCTTGTGCATCAGCTTTGTTAGGGTCAATTTGGTTGAATTGTGACGCTGACATTTCTAACCATTCTTTAACTTCTGCACCAGTTAATTCAACTGCTTTTAATGTGTTGTTATACAAATAAAGGTCATTGGCACTCTTAATTGAAAGATCGCCTTTCGCGATATTTGTATAATCAGTTGCACCTTGACGGCCAGCTTTGAAAGGTGCACCCGCAGAAATAATAGGGATGTCTGCTAATTCTGGTTTGTTCGTTTTAATCCAATTTTTAACGTAGTCTGTTTGTGCATTGTTTACGATTTGGATTGTTGGATCGTCCATTACACGTGAAAAATAGCTAGACATTGGTGAAGTAGTTTCCCCAATTTTTCCACGTACATATGCAAGTGTAGCTTCATGCTCCGTTTTAACAGCATCAACTATTGTTTGGTCAGCTGCAGTATCAGCAGTTACTGGCTTAGTTACAGATTTTGATTTTGTGCGGTCTGCTTTCCATGTACCATCTTCTTGCTGTACTAATTCAAGATCTAGAACACCTAGGTTATTACCCCAATATCCTGCTTCAACTGCAGGTGTACCGTTGATTGTACCTTGTGTGTTATCAAGTCCTGGTAAATCTGGTTGATCAAGTTTTCCACCTACGTGGAACTCTTTACCACCTGGGAAGGCATAGTGAGCATGTCCGAATAAAAGGGCATCGATGCCTGATACTTTACTAAGTGAGAATACAGCATTTTCTGCTTCTTCTTGACCATCGTTTGTAACATCACAGCCAGAGTGAGCAATGGCAACGATTACATCTGCTCCCTTAGATTTCATTTCTGCTACATATTTATTAGCTGTCTTTACAATATCTTTTACGATAACTTTGCCTTGAAGGTTATCTTTATCCCATTGAAGGATCTGTGGTGGTGCGAATCCCACGATACCAACCTTAACTGTCTGTTCTACACCATTTTTGTCTTTAATCTTTTTAGGAATAATTTGGTATGGTGTGAAGTAGTTTTTGTCGTTTGTCGGATCATTGTCCTTATCATCCACATAAATGTTAGCGTTTACAACTGGATATGGAGCATTCTTTAAAGCGGTGTTTAAGTAGCCTAGTCCATAGTTGAACTCGTGGTTTCCTACGATACCGCCATCATATTTTAATTCTTTCATTGCCTTGAACATTGGGTGTGTATCATTTTCTGTTAAAGGCTTAACCTTAGCAACATAATCTGCCATCGGATTTCCCTGTAGCAAGTCCCCGGCATCGAACAACATAGAGTTACTTTCATAACCTGTTCTAGCTTGTCCAATTAAGGTTGCAGTTTTTGCTAAACCATAGTTGACACCTTTATCTGTATCTTGATAATAATCATATGCCATTACAGCATCATGAAGATCCGTAGTTTCCAAGATACGAAGTGTTGCAGTGTTTGCAGTTCCTTCAGCCTTTGCAGACTGCGGGAAAATATTTAGTGGAACTACTGTAAGTGCTAATGCAGCAGCTAGAGAACCATTAAGCATACGTTTTTTCATGCTTCGTTTGATCTGTCTCTTCACACTTTTTCCGCCCTTCGACAAAAATATTTGTATTGCAAGACTATTCTACTAATTTTCCCAAGAGATTGATAGTCTTTTTTGTAAAAAATTTGTTGGTATTTTGTAGATAGTATGTAAATTTACTATATATTTAATTTTTAGAACATTACCATTTTTGTAGGTAATTTTACTCATTTTCTTTTCTGATATAATATGTAACTTAAACAATTGCACTATCGTCTATTTGGTAGAGTGATTGCAAAACTCGTATTATTTTAGAAGAATCATATTTTTCAATATTCGACAAAAAGTTTCAATTTACGTAGTGGCTAAAAACCTGTAAAATGAAATTTGGTCTAATCTAAACTTACAAATAATGATAAAGACGTATACTAAAGGAGAAATGATATGCCCGAATTTCAACGTACTCAGCGAATGAGTCAAAAGAAGAAAAAGAGCAGAAAAAAGCGCATATTTATGTGGATCATTGTCCCGCTTTTAATCGTTGCTCTTGCCGGAGCTGGATATGCTACATTCTTATTGAAAAAAGCAGAATCCGTAGTAAGTAAGTCTTATAAGCCGGTTAAAACGGTTTCTAAACGAACTGAGACGGTTAATCCTGATATGGATAATATCTCAATCCTTCTTATTGGGGTAGATGAAAGCAAGAAACGGAAAAAGCAATATGGGAGCGCTGTCCGTTCTGATGCCCTTTTGGTTGCTACCTTAAATAAAAAGGATAAGTCGGTAAAGCTTTTAAGTATCCCGCGTGACTCGTATGTTTATATTCCTGAAAAAGATAAGTATGATAAAATCACTCATGCTCATGCCTACGGCGGTCCAAAATATACAATTGATACCGTTCAGGAACTGCTGGATATTCCGATTGATTATTATGTGAAAGTTAATTTTTACGCATTTATTGATGTAGTTAATGCACTAGATGGCATTGAAGTTGAAGTTCCGTATGCACTCTCTGAGCAAGATTCAAATGACCGTCAAAATGCCATTAGACTTAAACCCGGTGTCCAAACCTTAAATGGGGAACAGGCACTAGCTCTTGCTAGGACGAGACATAAGGATACTGACGTCATGCGAGGAATGAGACAGCAAGAAATTATAAAAGCAATTGTGAAAAAAGCTCTCTCTATTCAATCCTTCTCTAAGCACACTGACATAATTAAAGCGGTTGGCGACAATATGGAGACGAACATGTCATTCAATGATATGAAATCATTAATTGATTACGGATTGGCAGGAAGCGGCTTAACAATCGATACCTTAACCCTTAAAGGTGATGACGATATGTCAACTGGCATTTACTACTATAAACTCGATGATGATTCCCTAGAAGAAGCAAAAGAAACCCTAAAAACTCATCTTGGAATAGATAAAGACAACTCAGACTCAAATGATGGTGACAGTGACAGCGACTCATCTTCAGAAGAAAATTAAAAACGAAGACCGCAGCACCTTTCAGGTGCTGCGGTTTTTTTGTGTCATAAAATAAAGGTGTTAGGCATGTGCCTAACACCTGATATTTACCGGTTTCGTACGGTTGAGACGAGCAGGACGCGCATCATTTTGATGAGCGGACGGTAGTTTTTGCCCACCAGTCCAATCATTTCAGCGAACAATTCAATCATAATCAACAGGATGACGATGTAAAAGAAGCCACCCAAGAGTTTAGCTTGAGAAAAAATGATTGCTGAAAGTCCGAAAAATGCTGCCATCGCATAAATCATCAATACCGTCTGACGATGAGTGAAACCTGCACGAAGAAGACAGTGATGTAAATGCGATTTATCTGGTGCAGATAATGGCTTTTTATTTACAATTCGACGAAGAATAGCGAAGAATGTATCAGAAATTGGTACCCCAAGAATAATAATTGGAACGATAAAAGAAATCAATGTTACATTCTTAAAGCCTAGTAATGATAATACGCTAATCATATAACCTAAGAATAAGGCACCTGTATCACCCATAAAGATTTTCGCTGGGTGAAAATTGTAAAGTAAGAATCCTAATGTACTTGCAAGTACAATTGAGGCAACAGCCGTTACATATCCATCTCCCATAATAATAGCCATTCCAGAAATGGTAATGAGTGCAATGGAAGAAACACCTGCAGCAAGGCCATCCAAACCATCAATCAGGTTAATGGCATTAGTAATACCCACGATCCAAATAATGGTCAACGGAATACTTAAATATCCAAATTCAACTTGTCCCCCGAAAGGCAGGTTGATAAATTGAACATGGACACCGCCCCAAATAACAACGAGGCCTGCAGCAGCAATCTGCGCAATAAACTTCACTTTCGCTGAAAGCTCCATAATATCATCTAGTATTCCAGTAACAACAATGATGATACTTCCGATGATAATAGGAGTAGCATATTGTCCTCCTGGGCGAATTATTAACATACCAATAATAAAGCTTAAATAAATGGCTAATCCGCCAAGGCGCGGCATAATTTTCTGATGAACTTTTCTATGATTTGGGCGGTCAGTTGCCCCTATTTTAAATGCAAGTTTCTTAACTAACGGAGTAAGAAGTATGGAACTTATAAAGCAAACTATTAAGGTGATGTATATCATCATGATCCTCCCGATTTTTTTCTTGCCTATTTTTTTAGTTTTATAGGAATTGGGAATAGGCAAAATAGGGATATAAAAGTGATTCTTCCTATTTACTATAATAATAGAGTTAAAAACTCCTGTTGCCCATATGGATTATAACATAAGTGATTTTTAAAGAAAATAGAAATCATTGGTTTATAGCCTTTGTATCAACAATGTTATGAAATTGTTAAAATATTAACAGATTGTCATAAAAAAAATCCACGAATAACCTTCTCCAGTAATGGGGAAGGTCATTCACTTTTCATTCCTCAAGTAAATGGGAGATAATCTTTCTTACTTAATTCCTTTAAATAATCAACTAATGAGTTTCGTAAATCGTCTCTCTCGAGAGCAAATTCGATTGTTGCTTGTAGGAAACCAAATTTATCACCAACATCATACCGGATTCCATCGAAAGCATATGCAAAGACTTTTTCATTCTCTGCCATTTTTCTGAGAGCATCGGTTAACTGAATTTCACCACCATAGCCAACCTCTACATCTTGCAAGTAATTAAATATTTCTGGTGTTAAAATATATCTACCCATGACCGCAAAATTAGATGGGGCATTTTCTCTCGGCTTCTCGACCATATCCTCCACCTCAACAATTTTACTGGATATATCTTTATTGCTCGGTTTGATTACTCCATATTTATGTAAGTCTTCATCTGGCATAATTTTTGTTCCAATGACACTGCAGCCGTATTGTTCGTGAATATCAATTAATTGTTTTAAACAAGGTGTATCACTTTTCACTATGTCATCACCTAATAAAACAGCAAATGGCTCATTTCCAATAAATCTGCTTGCACATTGAACGGCGTGCCCAAGTCCTAATGGTTTCTTCTGCCTTATATAGTGAATGTTGACCATATTAGAAATTTCTTTCACCATTTTCAACATTTCTTGTTTATCTTTTTCCTCTAACTCCATTTCTAACTCAATCGAAAAATCAAAATGATCCTCAATCGCCCGTTTATTTCGGCCGGTCACAATAATGATATCTTCCACACCTGAGGCGACCGCCTCCTCCACAATATATTGGATTGTCGGTTTATCAACAATCGGGAGCATCTCTTTCGGCTGTGCCTTTGTGGCAGGGAGAAACCTCGTCCCCAAGCCCGCTGCGGGAATTACCGCTTTTTTAATCGACATGGTTCACACCTCTTTATTCATGAAAGGATTTTATATTCTGCTCAAAGGCCCGTAGTAATTGATAAAGTGAGATTACACGTTCCCTTATTACTATTTGATTATTTTTCTTTGCTTTTTTAAGGCCTTTTTGAAAAGATTGTTTTTAACATCCTCAAGATTCAGGAGCTTTTTTATACCATCTTTTAACGATTCGGCATTTTTTGCTTCTACCTGCACACCATTGCTTTCTCCAAAAACCACAGATGTATCACTTAATATACCATGAAAATTGAAGAAGTAAAAATACAAAAGTTACAGGATCATTGTAATTGCCACGGACCGATTTGCGAATTTTTAGTGTTCATTTCGACAATATGCGCACGACCCTGCTCCTATGTTATAATATCCCCGATATATCATCATTAGGGGGTTCAGAAGTGCTATTTAATTCCTACATATTTATTCTCGGGTTTTTCCCCGTCGTATTCGCGGGATATTACCTGCTTTTGAATTTGAAAAATAAAAATATCGCGAAAATATTCTTTATCATCGCCAATCTTTATTTTTACAGCTATTGGAACGTCAAGTATTTGCCGATTATCCTTTCATCGATTGCGGTCAATTTCACTCTGGCAACGATTCTGAATAAACTTCAGGGTCTTGCTGTAAAAAGACTGATCCTGACCTTTGGCATACTGTTCAACATCGGCCTCTTGGGCTATTACAAGTATTACGATTTCTTTATGACCAATATCAATGCCGTTTTCAGGACGGATATTTCCCTTCTGAACCTTGCGCTGCCATTGGCAATCAGCTTCTTTACGTTTCAGCAAATTGCTTATTTGGTCGATACCTTCCGTGAAGGAACGAAGGAATATACCTTGCTCGATTATGCCTTTTTCGTAACGTTTTTCCCCCACCTGATAGCCGGCCCGATCGTCCATCACCGGGAAATCATTGACCAGCTTCATGATGGTACAAATTATAAGATCAAATTAAACAATATTACGTCGGGCCTGTATATTTTTTCAATCGGCCTGTTTAAAAAGGTGATCATTGCCGATACATTCGCCGGTTGGGCAAATTCAGGCTATAGCAATATTGGCCACCTGACGCTTTATGATAGCTGGGTTACCACCTTAGCCTATACAATACAGCTGTATTTTGACTTTAGCGGTTATTGCGACATGGCCATAGGTTTAGGTTTATTCTTCAATATCAAGCTGCCGGTTAACTTCGATTCGCCTTATCGGTCGCTTGACATTCAGGAATTCTGGCGCAGATGGCATATGACTTTGGGCCGGTTCTTCACCCATTATCTATATATTCCACTTGGCGGCAGCAGAAAAGGGAA
Organism: Neobacillus sp. Soil_C_43; assembly: GCF_057656715.1. NCBI lineage: Bacteria > Bacillati > Bacillota > Bacilli > Caryophanales > Bacillaceae > Neobacillus > Neobacillus sp. Soil_C_43. The sequence goes on along the minus strand of NZ_JBDGJV010000008.1, from coordinate 42,592 downwards.
TTTAAGGACCTACGTGAATCTGTTTATTATTTTCTTTGTCAGCGGTATCTGGCACGGGGCCGGATGGACCTTTGTCATTTGGGGGATTATGCATGGGGTTGCCAGTGTTATTTATCGTTATTGGAAATCGTTTAATTTAAAACTTCCCAAGTTTGTTGCCTGGTTTGTCACGTTTTTCTTTGTCCATATCGCCTGGGTTTTCTTCCGTTCACCCGATTTGGCAACAGCAAAATTGATGCTCACTAAAATGTTCACCATTCAGGGGTTCCATTTCCCACCGGGATTAACTGCCATGTTTAACGAGCGGCTTGGCACCCATTTCTTACCTGGAATCTATTATTTTGACCTAAAATTGGTGCTGCTTTTCGCATTCATTTTGGGAATCGCCTTGTTTGCGAAAAATTCTATCGAACGCTTGAATACGTTTAAGCCGAACCTGCGCCTTGCTGTGTTTATCAGCTTGATTGCCGTGATTTCCCTGCTGTATCTAAACAGGGTCAGCGAATTTTTATACTTTAAATTTTAAGGAGTTAACAAAATGTCACATAAAAAATTTCTATCTATAGTGGCAATCTTGTCTGCCGCGATTTTTTTGGGAATTGCGGTGATTATGTATATCCTTGACCCGTTATTTTATTTCCGCAAAGCAGAGCTATACCGGCCGCAATATGCGGCGGCTGAACGGTATCAAATGCCGGGTCTATTGAAAAACCAGGATTACGATACGCTTTTTACAGCTACTTCGATGGGGCGTAATTTTCGCGAAAGCTTTGCCGATGAAAAGCTGGGCGCCAAAACGTTCAACGCTTCCCTACCGGCCTCCACAGCCAAAGAACAGTCAATGGTGGCAGAGGCAGCACTACGCGATAAGCCTGGATTGAAACGGGTGATTTGGGAGTTGAATTATTACTCCTTTGCAGGTGAGCCTGATTGGGTTATGGGCCCTCCAAGCGATTTTCCAACCTATATGTACGACCGGACCAAAATCAATGATATTAGATACATGTTTAATTCCTACTCAGTGGAGATTTTTTATAAAAACCTGATGGCGAATCGCGAAGGGAACGAACAATGGCGTGAAGTGGAACCGCTGTATAAATTCGGTCAAGTCGCCCCCATTGAATCGATTGACCATATCCAAGCGTATTTAAATGGAGTGCAGCCCGTCGAATTTCCAGAATATGAGCATTCGTCTGTTCAGCTAATGTCCTTTAAGAAGAATGTGCTGCCGCTCGTCAAGGCGCATCCAGATACAAAATTTACGTTCTTCTATGCGCCATATCCAATTTATAATCATGTTTCTTATTATAAAAAAAATCCAAAATACCTGACAGAAAGGTTGAAATTCAAAAAAGCGGTATTTGAGCTGACGAGGAAATTTCCGAACGTAGAGGTCTACGATTTTCAAGATATGAAGGAAATAACGTATAATATCGAAAATTATCAGGGGGATACGGTTCATTATTACCAATTTATCAATAACTGGATTCTCGATTATTTGGCTAAAAATAAACCCGTCCAATCGGAACAGGAATACGCGGCAAAGCTGCAAAATTTTGAAAAGCAAATCACCCGCTTCGATATCAAGCAATTGAAAAAAGTGAGTACGATTAAAGAGCAATATGTACTTGAAAATCAGCAATAAAAAGAAAGGGGCTGTCGAACTTTGTGTTGGACAGTCCCTTTTTTCTGTATATGAATTGGGCTCCTCATTTATTGTTTCGACCTGACCTTCGCCTACTGGTTGCCGGTACCTTCCTCTGCATTTGCGTCCATGGATCAATGCTGTTCACCTTTATCGGCAAACGAGTGAAAGTGGGATTCTTGAATGAATTGTGAGGCAAAATATGAAATTTGTATGCAAAAACCCTTTTGAACTATTATCCTATTAGTTTTCAAAAGGGTAATTAAATGATATCCATGTTTTAAACAGGCATCGACATGTTTTTTGGCTGGTGTACGCACAAAAGGCCAAGCATCCGGATTGGCCTTTTTTATAAAAAAGTAGAAAGCCTGAAATCAAGCTTAGCAAAGAACATATCCTCTGGGATTTAAAACAGTTCCCTTTCAAGAAATATTTTTCACCTTTTCAACAATTTATACGACTTATATATGCTCTCTGCAAACTTTTGGATGGAGAAATGACTGGAGGTAAATTGGTAAAATCGTTCACCCATTTTGGTGAGTTTATGGTGCATTTTCAGGTCATAAATTTTTTCCAATGCACCAGTAATTGTGTTCACATCGGAATTTTCAAGGACAAACCCATAGGATGAATCCGGAATCATGTCTCGAACCCCACCGACATCCGTTGTGATTACAGGTGTTTTTTCCCTTGCAGATTCAAGTAAAACAAGGGGAAAACTTTCCGTTTTCGAAGTTAAGATCGTAACATCCGCCAGTGTAAACAAAGCGCTGATGTCCTCGCGATATCCAAGAAAACGAACTTGGCTGGCAAGCTCTTTTTGCTCAACTAATCGTTCCATTTCAATTCTAGTGGGACCATCCCCAACAAACAGCAGTTTGGCATCCGGATGGTTTTCAACAAATTTTCCAAATGCCTCAATTGCAAGGTCATGACGTTTAACGGGATCAAATCTAGCTACCATTATTATGACGAAATCCGCTTGAGAAAGTTTCAAGACTTCCTGCGAAAGGGCTGTTTTTTCTTCAGTAAAGTCTATTCCATTAAAAATCGTGGTGATTTTGCTTATATCCACCCCAAATTCCAGCAGCATGTCTTTAAATCGTGAGGAAATGGCAAAAAAATGATCCGGCTTCTTCAAGACAAAAAGATGAAGCCTGGTAAAAAACCGGCCCACTGCTCCTCGGCCCAAGAAATCATTTCTGGGATCGCTGTGGACAGTTGTAAACCAAGTCACATTCGTCATCCACCGGAGCAGATACCCATAAAAATTTGCTCTCGCCCCATGAGTATGGATAATCGCAATATTTTCAGCTTTAATGAACTTGATCAGTTTGGAAAGAATGCCGAAATCGTATCTTGAGCTTTGTTCAAAAGAAACCGTGTGAATTCCGGCAGAAACCGCCTTTTCATAGAACAAGCCCTTCTCAAACAGGCCGAGAATAAATTGGTCGTCTTCCTTCTTTAATTCCTTTAAAAGAGAAAGAATATGGACCATACCGCCTCCTGTTTCATTTCCGGCATTTAGATGCAGAATTTTCATCCCTTTTTCTCCTTATCTTCTGGAAGTAAATTTTACCTTCGTAATCTTTAGCAGAAAATCAGGCAGGGCCATCATACGCCGCCATCGGCTTGGCTGCTTCAACAAACGGTACAGCCATTCGGCATTCATTTTCTGCCAGGCAATCGGGGCTCTTTTTACTTCGCCGGCAATTACATCAAAACTACCTCCAACACCCATGAAAAGCCCCTTTTGAAAAGTATCGATGTTTTGCGAGATCCATTGCTCCTGCCGCGGAAATCCAAGTGCTGCAAAAATAAGGTCCGGTTGTTTGACAGCAATTTCATCGGCGATTTCCGAAGAATCCCAATCAAAGTAGCCATCATGCCAGCCTGCTATATGTAAAAAGGGATAATTTTTTTGGATAGTGTTAATGGCTTTTTCGATTACATCCTTTTTGGCGCCCAAAAAATAGGCGGACCATTTCTTTTCATTACCCATTCTTAATAATTCCATTAATAGATCATAGCCGGCAATTCTCTCCGGCAATGGAGTACCAAGCATCTTTGAGGCAATGACAACACCGATTCCATCGGCGATGACATAATCAGCTTTATTGACAATCGTTGAATAGGCTTCATCTTTCGTGGCCTCCATTACGATTTCCGGATTGGCTGTCACAACAAACGTTTTCTTGTCTTGCCCGATGCGGGCATCCAGTTCCACCAACAGGTTTTCCTTAGTGGTAAAATCAAAATCTACATTTAATATCTTTACTTTATTTTCAGCAGTCATAAGTTTCATCCTCATAGAAATTTGCCATCAATCAGTATTATATGAAAAAGCTCGATTTAAGTTATATTATGTCTATTTGAAGGTCTTTCTAAAAAACAATTATAGGCGATTTACCTGCCTTTGACAAACACTGAACAAGACCCGTTCTTGGATTACCGGGATTGTCCACTGTAAACGCACTTTGTCTTACATAGAATGATAGATTAGGAAAATAAAAGAGCAACAAAAATTAAATGCTTACTCTCAGACATAATAACAAACTTGAGAAAATGCGGGCGAGTAGAATTTACTATAGAACTTCTGGATAATCTATATTAAAATGTATAAAGTTGAGGAAGGATTGCAATTATTGCTTTCATAAATAATCTGCATCATTTGAAGACTTTTGCACAAAAAGGGGAAATGAACAGAAATGCTAGAAAAAATAAAGAAGAACCATGCCATTGAAAATGTATTGCTGCTGTTTATATTAGCGCAGCCGGTTTTAGATTTAATAACTTCATTGGCGATTACTTATTTAAAAACAGAATTTACCGCCGGAATTTTCATCCGGTTTGCGATGATGCTCCTTGGGGTCATCTATATTTTCTTTATCGCTGATTCCGTGAATAAAAAGAAAAGCATCATTTATATCCTGGTGCTCGGCTTATTTTTACTATTGGGACTCATCAATAATTTAATGGTGAAATCGCCTGTCAGCCTTGGTGAGGAAATCAAATTTATCCTAAAAAGCGTGTACTTTGTTATTCTTTTTTACAGCTATCTGATTGTCTTTAAACAACTGCAGTCAAGGCCGTGGTGGGAAAATGCCGTTCAAAAATATATCGTCTATGCCATGACACTTGTAGGGCTGTCGATGCTTGTTGCCGGCCTGACCCATACCGCATTCAATAGTTATAAATACGATAAAGTCGGGCATGTCGGATGGTTTCATGCAGGGAATGAAATTGGTGCGATTATGTCTATTTGTTTCCCTATTGTTGTACTATTCGCAATTAAAAAAACATCCACCATCAAAAAATCCTATTATTGGATACCTACTATTTTGATGATTTACTCTTTAATGGCCATAGGAACAAAAGTAGGCTTTGGATCTGTCTTTATTACATTGGTCATTAGTTTAGCTATGTTACTTGTTGAACTTTTCAGAAAAAAGAACATAAGACAGTATTTAAAGATTAACCTTCTCATTAATTTGATAATTTTTGCAGTCTTTGTCCTATATATTCCTTTTTCACCAATTGCTAAAAATACAGCAATCCATTTAACGTTATTGGAAAACAAAGAAAAACCGACGAGTCCACAGGAGGAGACCCAAGCTCCGGAAAAACAGGAGTTAAGTGACCAACAGATTGAAGACCTTGTCTTGAGCAGCAGGGGGGCTTTTTTAGAACAGCAGAAGCAATATTTTACAGATGCCCCGGTATCTCAAAAAGTTCTTGGAATGGGCTACGCTGGAAACTATAAGGACACTCCAAAAATGGTTGAAATGGATTTTTATGACTTATTTTTCTCTTTTGGGATATTGGGCTTTTTACTCTATTTCATTCCATTTATCCGGCTCGCAATTGAAATGGCAATCAAAGTTCTTCGAAATCTAAAAATCCATTTCACAATTGAAAATGTTTTAGTGGCAAGTGGTATAGTATTAGGTTTGGGTATCGCTTTTTCAGCCGGCCATGTATTTACAGCACCTGCCGTTAGTATATATTTAGCAATTTTAGTCGCGTATTTATATGTAAAAATCGCATAGTGCACTTGATTGGGCTTTTCTTGTATAAGTTTTTTATTTATGAAATAATATTATGGAATAGAGTTCATTGGGGGAGTTATCAGGCAAAATGACAGAAATAAATAGTAATGAAAGTCCATTGAGAGAAGTACAAAAGGTTTTAACATCCATGATGGTAACAATTGATACCATCTGTAAAGAAAATGATATCCCATATTTTTTATCTGATGGAAGTCTTCTTGGATGCATAAGACACGGAGGCTTTATCCCTTGGGATGATGATATTGATATTGGCATGCTTAGGAAAGATTACAACAAATTCATGAAAGTAATTAACACAAATCTTCCAAGCATTTATAAAGTTGAAACCTATAAACTTCACATCCATAGAAAGCATAATTGGTTAAAGATTATGTATTTAGATGACTTTGAATGGGTTGGCAAGGATGGAGACATCCGCAAAGGTACGTCTATTGATATTTTCCCGTTTGACTATGTGCAGGGAGTCGATAACATCAGCCCTGCAGGTAAAATTTTCAATCGGCTTTCCAGATTAATGTATCCAAAAAAAATAAATAATCCTAAAGACTTTATTGCTTCAATGGTGATTCGGGCTAAACTTTATAACTTTTACTGTCCATTTAATAAAGAAACGGACACGATTACTTACGGAATTGAAACTCCTTTTTTTGGGTCTGCCTTTTTTAAGAAGGATGAAATCTTCCCATTAAAAACCGGAACCTTCGAAAATCAGCAGTTTAATATTCCTGGCAATCCTGATCATTTTTTAACAACCGTTTATGGGGATTATATGAAAATCCCTGAAGAAGCGGACAGACAAATTCATATGGCGAATTTAAAAGTTATTGATAAAGATAAGCTACAGTTATAAGTACACACATGATATAACAATAAAACCCCGGGATGAAATTTATTTTCTCCCGGGGTTTTATTTTTGTCCATTTTTCCAAATGATAGAATAATAAATTACTGATAATATCCCCTGATAATCCCCTTTAGCCTGTTAAGGTGAAATTTCCTTTTATCATTCGATATATTTTGCATGGTACGAAAAGACGCTGCTGCTACGGCCCGGAGAAGATAAGGAAAACCATAATGTAGGCGAATGATCTTACCAAAGCCTCCTGCATAGGATAAAGCCCTTTGAAGTGATTGCTCATCGATGGTTTCTTCCTTTAGAGGGTGGTAAACAAATAAATCTTTTCTGAAAAGTCCTTTATACCCCTCTTTCAAACCGCGAAGGACAAAGTCGGTTTCTTCTCCTGCACCATAAATGGTTCCAGATCCTACACCCAAATCTTCATTAAATGTACCGATATCTTTGACCAATTGCTTTTTAAAAAAAAGAGTGAAGGATGGACCAAAAAATCCGTATTTATTATCCAGAATCATATCTGCCTGGGGCGCATTCACCAATGATCCAGTACCTTCAATATTGGAAGTGTTAGTTGATATAAAGTCAATTTCCTCTTTTATTTCAAGGGTTTCTTTTATTTGTTCAAGCACGTTTGATTCGTAAACACAGTCATCATCCGGAAAGGCAATAATATCGCCATCAGCTATTTCCAAACCTCTATTTCTTGCCCTGGATAATCCTTTGGTAGGTGTAGAAATATAGTTAATGGAAAATTTATCTTTAAAATCTTGGAATAAGTCGGCGATAGGATCGTTATTTTGATCGATAACGATTAATTCAAAGTTTTTATATGTCTGCTTTTCCAATGAATGTAATAAATCTATAATTTCATCACGTCTTCCTAACGTGGCCATTATTAAAGAAAATCTCAATCTGTACAGCTCCTTTAAATTAAGAGTCTATGATATGTTAAGTTTGGCTTTGATTTTTCCAATAAAAATAAAAAAGATTTCGTCTTTTGTGAAATAGAGTATCAAAAAATACACAAGCGCGTTTACGGCCATAATAACCAATGCTAATAGCAAAGTATGTGTAAGGAACGCTCGGATAATGAACGTAATTGGAATGAAGACCAGGGAATAATAAAAATACTTTAATTTCCCGGTATCGAAAAGAGTATAATTCACCTTTAGCTTCTTTTTAATGAATATATATTCAAACACGACGAGCAAGGTATTGGCGACAAGTGTTGATGCAACAGCCGTTGTAGGTGTCAAAATCTTAAAATACAAAAGGGAAAGGTTTAGGGCAAGGTTTATAAACCCACACAGGAAAAGGAGTCTTACCAAAATGTTTTCCCTTTTTTTAATATAAATAATTTGATTAGTTAAGATCGATTCAATCCCGCTTGAAACCATATAGATAGAAAAGACAGCAAGAGTGCTTCCGGCAGGAGCAAACTCTTTTCCTCCATAAATCAAAACGACTAAATCGGAGATCAGGAATAATCCAACGGCAGCAGGAAAAAGTGTGACAAAATAAAGTTTCGATATCTTGTTAAGTAATGTTTCATACCCAACTTCATCGTTTATACCAGATAAGTAAGAAAGTCTGGGCAAGGTAGCCTGTATGGCACTTACCAATAGCGTTTTAATAATAACCATTATTTGGAACGTCATCGTGAAATACGCCAAATAGGATTTCCCCACGTATTCACCAATTAAATATCGGTCTAACTGCGTATACAAGATGCTAGCATTTGAAAAAATAACGACTATAAACAAAGGCTTAAGGTGTGGTACAATCGTAAGATTTGAAAAGTCAAATTTAACTTTACTTTTAATATAGAGAAAGCTAATAAAATTATTTAAAAATGTTGATAGTGCAAGTAGAGCAGCAAATTGTTTATAATCTTCAACACCATGTATGAGAGTAAACAATAATGCAACATAAATGAGTCTGACAATTATGGTTTTGATCGCGATAAAGTCATAATTTTCATGTGCTTCATTTAGCCATTCGACATAAAACATATTCGAAATAAAATTAATCCCAAAAATTAACAAGACAGGATATACAAGTTCAGTCCTATATTGGAAGTAACTGAATAATGCAAAAGCAACCATTGCCAGAGAACTAGTAATAAAGTTGATTGTGAAAAGGCTTGTAAATAACTGACTTACCTTTTTGGGTTCATTTTTGACTTTGCTTATTTCACGAATTCCATATTGATAAACGCCGAAAAGTGCGAATATAAAAAAATAATTAAAAATGGTCTCTGCAAAATTAACCGTTCCCATGGAGTCCGCACGGAGCGTACGATAAGCATAGGGACCGACAAGGATTGGAAGAATGATATTAAAGGTATTAAGAATAATTTTATAAAAGATATTAAATGTAATTGATTTTTGCATTTTAAATCCCATCTATATTTTTGTCATTTAGTTTACGTCCAAAATCCATTATTTCAATCAAAGGAAATCAATAATTCCTAATGAATTTTTTTAACACACATATTTCATTTTTTTCATTAATACACTTCCCTCACTAACTTAAACCTATTCAATTACTTCAATTGGCCTTTGAAAAAGCTTGTCGAAAAAGTGAAGATATTTTCAGCCATCCTATTATTTCATACCTGTAATAAATAAACAAGTTCCGTAAATAATAAGTTTTACGGTATAAATTGTTTACAATTTATTGTCTGAACACCTAGTTAATGAGCCCTAATTTTTCATTGTTGTGTCTATTTTCTTGACTTATTATCGATTACTCATTTTAAATAGGAATGGGAGCTAAATCTATTCAAAATTGTATAGGAAAACAAGTTATGAAAGTGTGGTATGCAAATGGTTTTAGATAGGGTGAAAAACATACTAAAAAGAAATAAAGATTTATATAAATTAGCTTTTGAAGTTTATGTGAAAATAAAGGATTTCACGGATCGAGCGGTATATTTATTATTTTTTCATCTGTTTAAATTTTTCCCGATAAGTTCAAACAAAATAGTCTTCTCTAGCTATTATGGTAATGGTTATGGTGATAACTCTAAGTATATAGCTGAAGAAATAATTAATTCGGAAGCTAATTATGAAATGGTTTGGTTGTTAAAAAAGGGTTTGATACATAATAGTGATTTGCCCCCAGAAATAAGAGCAGTACAATATGGTTCCATTAGGGCAATATATGAAATGGTCACTGCAAAAATTTGGATTGATAACTGCAGAAAGTCTTCATTTATACGTAAAAGGGACGGGCAGTTCTATATACAAACATGGCATGGTGGAATCTCGATGAAACAGATTGAGAAAGATGCAGAAGCAAATCTCAATATTAGTTATATAGAGAATGCTAAAAATGATTCAAGAATGGCTAATCTTTTTATATCTAATAGTAAATTTTGTACGAATATGTATCGTTCTGCTTTTTGGTATAACGGTGAGATATTGGAATGCGGATCTCCTAGATGTGATATCCTAATGAATAAGAAGGATACTATTAATGATAAGGTTAGAAACTATTTTGGTATCAATAGTAGTAAACATATCCTTTTATATGCACCCACTTTTCGGACAGATTCAAATACAAATGTTTATGATATAGATTATGATGGATTAATTAAGGTTTTGGAAAAAAGGTTTGGCGGATCATGGATTGTTTTAGTAAGGCTACACCCTAATGTAGCATATAAAGAAAACTTTATTGAGTATTCTTCTACAATTATAAATGCAACTGACTATAACGATATGTATGAATTATTAGCTACAAGTGATATATTAATCACAGATTATTCAAGTACTATGTTTGAGTTTTCATTTACCAATAAACCGGTTCTATTATATGCCGCAGATATAGAGACTTATATTAAAGACAGAAGTTTTTACTTTGATATTCATTCTTTACCATATCCATTAGCACAGAATAATCAACAATTATTAAGTATCTTGGAACAATTTGATGAGGTCAAATATACAACTGAGCTTAGAAAGTTTCTCTCTAGCCTTGAACTTGTTGAACAAGGGACTGCTTCTAAAGAAGTTGCTGAAATCATAGGGAGTGTAATCAATAGTAAGAACGGGTAAATGTATTGTTTTTTTGAGTGCAATTAAGCACAACATATAAAGGAAATATCCTATTTGACCCAAAATGAACTTGGACAATAGGAGTGATTTGTTTTATAATGCTTATGTCTTTAGGTGCCCGGCATCACACTACGAAAAAAAAATAAAAATTACGCTCAAGGATTATTTCATTGCGTTTTGTGCCTTGAACGAAGCGAAAGGAATTACTTCAAATATGAAGAAAGTAATAACATATGGAACTTTTGATTTGTTGCATTATGGACATATAAATTTATTAAAAAGGGCAAAAGAATTAGGTGACTATTTGATAGTTGCATTATCCACAAATGAGTTTAATGAAGTAAAAGGAAAAAAGTGCTATTTTTCCTTTGATGAAAGAAAGAAACTTCTTGAATCAATCCGTTATGTTGATTTGGTCATACCGGAAAATAATTGGGAACAAAAAGTTCAAGATATAGAAGAGTTTAAGGTTGATATCTTTGTTATGGGAGATGATTGGAAAAATAAGTTCGATTATCTTAAGGATAATTGTGACGTGGTCTATTTAGATAGAACACCTGAAATCTCCACGACTAAGATTAAACATGAATTAGGGTTAAGGTAAAATAATCTTGTATTTTGCATCAAAAAATCTAAACATAGAAAGAGAGGCTGTAGTTTCAGCCTCTCTTTCTTATGTTTGACACTCATATGTTTAGTTTATCGGCTTTGATCCTGCCCATGTTCCGTTAGGATTAAAATAATGAACTTCCTTACCGATGGTTAGATAGGCGCCATGAACCATTAATCCATTGTTAGTAAAATAGTACCAAGCATTCTTATATTTTAACCAGCCACGCAGTTCAGCACCATTGGTATTATAGTAACGATAGTCATAAGCAGTACCCGCTTGTTTTACCCAACCAGTTACCATGGCTCCGCTCTTATCAAAGTAATAATACGTGTTGCCAATAAGGTTTCTTCCGACTACAGAGTCACCGTTATTGTTGAAATAATACCATTTGCCTCCATATAAAAACCATGTCTTATTGTATAATGCCCCACTGCTTTTAGCATAATGCCAATAAGTACCGTCATAAGCCCAGCCATTTGCTTTCATCGCTCCACTACGATCAAAATAATAGAGCGTGCTCCCAACCATGTGGACACCTGTTGCCATTTGACCATATGAGTTTACATTTGGATTTAAATAATACCAGATTCCTTTTTGATAAAGCCAACCCGTTTTCAAGTTACCTTTGCTCTCTGCATAATACCAATGGTACCCATCATATGCCCAGCCAGTTCTCATGACTCCAGATTGATCAAAGTAATAATAGACATTATTGATTTTTTGAACCCCTGTAACCTTCATACCTTCTGAGTCAGCGTAATACCACTGTTTACCATCTTGGATCCATTTATTAGTGGCTAACACACCACTCTCAAGGTCAAAGTAATATTTTACATCATCAATTTCATACCAACCGGTTGCCATATTACCATCTTCATCATAATAATAAAGGTTTCCTTCATCATCTGTCGTCCAGCCATATTCCAATCCGGGGTCGTAATTCCCATCATAATTCACGTCAACACCATTAGCTTGCATTTCTTCAATTACCTGCATAGCTGCAGAACCCTCAGTAAGGTCAAGATTAGGCATATCTGTTAACATGATAAATGACAGACTTGCTAAATCCAGTAAAGGGCTAAGGTCAGATGCTGGATTAGAAGAAATATATAAGTAAGACAAATTAGAAAGGCCTCTTAACGGCTGTAGGTTCGTAATATTATTAGATTCCAAATCCAAACTTTCCAAGGATTTCAAATTCGATAATGGAGAAATATCTACAATACTATTCTCCCATAGTGTCAAATCAGTCAAATTCACTAGACTGCTTAATGGGGTAATATCAGTAATATTATTATTTGTTAAATCTATATATTGTAGGTTTGTAAGACCACTAAGAGATGTGAGGTTGCTGAAGTTGCTTTCAGATAGTCCTAGCCCTAGTAAATGTGTTAGTCCGCTTAACCCAGACACATCGCTAATATCATTTCCTGAAAAATCGACATACTGTAATGATTGTAGTCCATTTAGAGTGCTAAGTGTGCTGTTTTCAAACAGGATATTTGCTAAACCTAGAAACTCTAATTTTGGTAGGTTATTTAAAACAGACAGATTACTAATATTATTACCGGAAAGCTCTAAAAATTGTAACATAGATAATCCATTAAGAGCGGCTAGACTACTGTTTCCCAATTGGTTATTATCTAAACTTACATACTCTAATTTTGTTAGTTTACTTAATTTAGATAGATTACTAATATTATTATCAGAAAGATACAAATAAGTTAAGTTTTCAGCATATTCTATCCCTGTTAAATCAGTAATATTTAAACCCGCTGCTTCTAAATCAGTAAGATTGGCTAGTTTGCCCACTGTAATGGAATCGGTAGCATTCAACCCTAATGCTTCGCGTACGGCCTTTGCCAAATTGGCATCAGTAAACTTAACTACATCACTTGCCCCCTGTGTAATCGCACTAGGAGATGCCCCCTGCTGTACCGTTTTTTGCGTTTGAACGTTTGACTTTGATTCAAGCCATTCATTTAATACATTTTGTTTTATTGATTGTTTTGACCACTTAACACTTGGAACTCCGGCTGTCTTGTTTGATAAGTGCGAGCCAGTAAGCCCTGCAGCCTTCGTATTCAATGGTGCCATTAATGATAGCGTCAAAGCAGAAACTATTATTACTTTACTTATTTTTCTCATCTCTATTGAACCCCCTACTATAATAGATTCATTATATATCAAACAATTTCCTAATTATAGTATAATTATGTATATATTAGGAAAAATAGTATAGTCAAAAGTAGTTGTCTGAACACAAAAAAGCGAAACCAAATGATAACTTTGGTTTCGCTTTTTCTTATAAATCCTTGTTATTCAATCCAAGCGCCGTCGCTGCCGATGCGATATCCATCAATGATTGTATTTTTCGCCATATCGCCATCTGAGTTAAGATAATACCAATGGCTTCCATAATAAACCCAACCAGTTACCATCGCACCACTTGAAGCTAAATAGTACCAGTCATTTTTCCATAATAACCAACCGGTTTTCATTATCCCGTTTGATTCTAAGTAGTACCAAGTGCCGCCATCTTTAATCCAGCCTTTTTGCATTACACCATTCTTATAGAAATACCAATTTCTTGCAGACAATACCCAGCCGTTGTTGTTGTTACTGATTCGTTTTGAACCGATATAGGTTCTAGAATAATATGATTCTGCTAAAGAACTAATTCTGACACCACTGGATGCTGCATGGACAAATTTATTATCGCCTAGGTAGATTCCAACGTGTGAAGCTCCAGCCTTATATGTACTAAAGAAAACTAGATCGCCTTCAACTAAATTGCTTTTTGAAACCGCTTGCCCTTTTGTATATTGCTCAGAAGCTGTACGTGGTATTGAAACACCTGCTTGCTTGTATGAATAACTTGTAAATCCAGAACAATCAAAGCCACTTGGTGTTGTTCCTCCCCAAACATATGGAACTCCAATATAATCAAGAGCAATATCCGTAACCTTATCTCCAAATGATGCTGCTTCTGTTTTATGTCCACCGATTAATCCGCTCAAGAGTAAAGAACATGATAGTAGACCACTGACTATTAACTTCTTCATGATAACCTCCGTGTTTCTTTTTCTCTCTCTATTTATGTTAAACCTATTATCTCATAAAAGTTACTAGTTTTAATTTACAGTTATTTTTTAATATTATTACAGGAATGTTTCAAAAACTGACCAAATTCGACTATTTTGTTGGATTTTTCTGAAAAATGGTAAAAGTACAGGTATTTAGTCATGCTTACTTTGTGACATTCACCCTATTGTTAATCATCTTTTGCCCAAGAGGGAATCGAAGTTTGTCATATTTTCTTAATATAGTTCAGGCATTTTCTTCTGATTTTCGCGGAGATGTAACAGAATTTCTGACTTTGCTCGCAGTTTTATTTTATTAAAATAGAAAAAGGAACCACCTAAAGGTGATTCCTCCCTGTTTATAGCATGGCACCGTCTTTTCCTAGACGATATCCGCTAATGGTTGTGTTTGCAGCCATATGGCCATCTTTGTAAAGGTAGTACCATTTGCCACCGAGCTTAATCCAACCTGTTTGCATCGCACCACTATTATTTAAGTAATACCACTTACCGCCAGTGTAGAGCCAGCCGGTTTTCATGTCGCCATTTTTAAGGTCTAGGTAATACCATTTCCCGCCTGAATACAACCAACCTGTTTTCATATCGCCGGCTGGGTTGAGATAATACCATTTGCCGTTAATCCACTGCCACCCAGTTAACATGACACCAGATTTGTTTAGATAGTACCATTTGTTTTTGTCGAGGGTCCAACCTGTCTTTAATGTCCAATCATTGTTAAAATAGTACCACTTACCACCCCAAGTTTTCCAACCCGTATTTGCTGTAAATATAGAAAACTCATTTGCAATTTGAGCAATTTTACTTGCCCATGCTTCATCTGTTGAGTATTGATGTAAATTACTGTTAAACCTCATGTTATCAAGGGTTGGCTGTTGATATGGATACAATGAATCTGCCATAAACTTATCCCTGTTGATGTACGTTTGATTGATAAAGATTGCTCCGTTTACAATTCCTTCGCTTTTTGAGGCATAATCATAGGCATCATCAAGAGGCTCAATATCATTGGCATTGATTCCATAGTAATTTTTCTTACTTTTAACAATTGTTGAATCTCCCCAACTTGTCTCAAGGCCGGAATGCGCCAAAAGATAAATAGCATTTACGTTCGTCTTGTTTTGTGCCTCTACATACGCAGAACCCATTCCTGTCATGAACGTATTTCCCCAGTTTGTTTTATAGTTAACAAACTGGTTAAGCTGATTAGCTGTTACTTTTGCTTTGGTATTTAAAGGGGTAAAGATTGATATCGAATTAGTGACTGTTCCTTCCTTTCCAAATTCATAGGGGATAACATTACTACCACCATTAATGGACGGATACTGTTCATTTTCAAGATACCAATTATAAATCCAGCCTTCCTGTAAACCATCAGTCGTTTGGACCCTGTAAAACTTTGAATCAGGAGTCATCTCAAGTACAAATACTTTTTTATTAGATGAAATAGTGTCTATAACCGGCTTTGATAAATTAGGCTCGTTCCTCATATTTCTTTCTTTTTTTACTAACCATAATTGATCTTTAATATCGCTTTTTAAGTAGGCACGATGCACCCAGCCTATCCTTCCATCGCCCATGCTAATTTGTGCTGCGTAATTCTTTTCGTTTAGGATTGTCACCTTATCATTAAAGGACAACTCTGCATATCTCTTGTAGTTAGGATCTAAATGAATCTTATTTTCCGAGAGATCTGCAAAGCTTTGGTAGACTGGTAATTTATTTGAGATTACCCTCATTTCTGATTGCGCTCCAGCTGCCATTGCCTTACTATGAAAAATCCCCAATAACACAAGAACAACTAAGAAACTTCGAAATACTACTTTTTTCAATTCCTTTCTCCTCTCAATCTATTTATCTATCTTTAAGGGTAACATATTTTCCAACTGTTTCCACCCTAATTCGACAAACATCTTGTAATTTCTTCATGAAATGTTCATACTCTTTTTACCATCCGTTGGGATTTTTTTATTAAAATGAAATTGGAGTTGGATAAATTATGAAGGGAAGTGCTCTATGGCTTTTAAACCGCGCATGGAACGGCAGGAATTAATTATTTTAAGGTGCTTAAATGCTAGAATGGAGTTACCAGATGTCGATAAGAGGAACTTTTATAATCTAAAAAAAGGATACGAAGGGGAAGTGATGTTTGATTCATTGATCGAAAAAATTCAGAGTAATTGTTATGTATTAAATGACTTATTGTTGGAGGTTAATAATAATAAGTTTCAAATTGATACGTTGATTATTAAAGATACCCTGCACGTTTTTGATGTTAAAAATAATGAAGGTGATTATTATTATGAAAATGGTGAGTTTTACTCAAAGAAGAATGATACGAAAATCACCACCAACCCACTCGATCAGCTAAAACGCTGTGACTCTCTCTTTCACCAGTTACTGCAAAAACATGGCTTCAGAATACCAGTAGAATCCAATGTTGTCTTTATTAACCCCGAATTCACGCTTTACCAAGCACCAAAAAATAAACCCCTGATATATCCTACTCAGATTAATTCACTAATGAAAAAGTTAAATACAACTACAAGAAATCTAACTGGAAAAGACAAACAGTTGGCCGAATTATTAGTTTCATTGCATTTTGTGGAATCCCCTTATCCCCGATTGCTTCATTATGAATATGGTCAGCAACGTAAAGGGTTTATTTGTTGTTTATGCCAGTCGTTTAGTGTTTGTGTGGATCACAAAATGCTAGTCTGTAATGATTGTGGCCACCAAGAAACGGTTGATGCTGCAGTAGTACGTAGTGTGGAAGAACTAAAGTTGTTGTTTCCTGATCGAAAGATTACTACTAGTGCGGTAATGGAGTGGTGCGGTGGAGTTTTGTCGGATAATACCATTAGACGAATATTAAATAAATACTATAAGGCAAACGGGTTTGGAAGATGGCTTTTTTATGAATAATGTGGGAATCGCTTGCTAATTAGATTTTTTCGTAGGTAAGCAGAAGTAGGTGTTCTCTACTTCTGCTTTTTTTAGGGGAAAGTAGATGTAGCTTCCTTCTACTTCTATTTTCGCAGTTTCTTTTTAGGAAAAAATAGACGTAGACCCCTTCTACTTCTATTTTTGCAGTTTCTTTTTGGGAAAAAGTAGACGTAGACCCCTTCTACTTCTATTTTTGCAGCTTCTTTTTAGGAAAAAGTAAACGTAGACCCCTTCTACTTCTATTTTTGCAGCTTCTTTTTAGGAAAAAGTAAATGTAGACCCCTTCTACTTCTATTTTTGCAGCTTCCTTTTAGGAAAAAGTAGATGTAGACCCCTTCTACTTTTACTTTTGCAGTTTCTTTCCAGGAAAAATAGACGTAGACCCCTTCTACTTCTATTTTTCCTCCTTCTTTCCAGGATTAAATAGACGTAGACCCCTTCTACTTCTATTTTTGCAGTTTCTTTTTAGGAAAAAGTTGACGTAGACCCCTTCTACTTCTACTTTTGCAGTTTCTTTTTAGGAAAAAGTAGACGTAAACCCCTTCTACTTCTACTTTTGCAGCTTCTTTTTAGGAAAAAGTTGACGTAGACCCCTTCTACTTCTATTTTCCCTCCATCTTTCCAGGAAAAAGCAGACGTAGCTCCCTTCTATTTCTACTTTTCCATCTTCTTTCTAGAGAAAAGTAGTCGTAGAACTTTTCATTTAACAAAAAAACGGACACTCTAGTCAAAGTGCCCGCCCGCTTGCTCACGTTCTATCTATTTCTCAATCACCAATCGCTTCTTTACTTTTTCAAGGTCTTCGAGTGAATCGATTTCATAGCTGTCGTCTGGGTGAATCTCCTGTAGATACACGTTTAGGTCGCGAATGTTATCCTTAACAATGTCATCCCAGTAAAGGTCCTTGAAATTCCCGCCAGCGACCGCTTCCTCCAGCTTCTTAACGATATAACGGCCATCTTCCTCTGACCAATACGAGATACCGCATAAAATGTAATCATGTTCGCCGTCGCCAACTTCAATGTCATAGACCTTGAAATTGTCATCGAAGCGAATCATCCACTCCGCTTTAAACTCTGGCTTTCGTGAACTAAAGTACATCGACTTCTTCGGATCACGCAAAAGGAAGTTATTTTTCAAAAAGACATCGGCGTCAATCACGTACGAGCCTGGAAGATATCCCCTAACTAAATACATAGTGTAAATGTTGTTATACACATCGTATTTATCATTATGAACAAGCGTAACGCCATACTTTTCTTTTAAGTACTCGAACTTTTCCTTCAAATATCCTGTAACTACGATGATTTCCTCCACACCGACTTCTTGAAGGAATTCCACCTGCTGCTCGAGCATCGGTTTCCCGTTAACTTCAACCAAGGACTTCGGTGTAGTTAGTGTTAATGGTCGTAATCTTGTGCCCATTCCTGCTGCTAAAAGTATAGCTCTCATAATTAAGCGGTTCTCCTGCCTTTAGTTAGATTCATCCATTTTAACTCATCTTTGGTAGCGACAGTTAATATAGATCCTAATAAAATCATAATACTAAAAAATACAACCTTTAGGGTAATTGGAGAATCTAGAATAATGAAACTTAAGAAAATTGCCCATGCTGCATACGTAATATTTAAGGCCATCGCACGAGTTGGTCCCATAACGTAAATCGCTTTGTAATAGTAGACATAAGATGCTGTTCCAGACAGAGCAACTCCAGCGATCAAGAATAATTCACTGCTCTTAAACACTTCGCCCACAAGAGGGTACGCATTGAAAAATGGTAAAATCAAGACCGCATAAGTGACAGCAGATACAACCTGACGAATCTGCAACGCTTGCTCTGGTGAAATCTCATCATCTTTCATTCCGTAAGCAAGGATAACGCACTCCATTCCCCAGCCAAAGATACATAATAGGATAAATGAGAATCCAAGAATAAAGCTTGGAGATGGTTCTCCGCCTGCAAATCCTAGTAAAAAGATAAATAAAATACTTATAAAAAGTCCAATCCAGTTTTTCAAAGTTAATCTGTCTTTTAGAATCAAGAAAGCAAAGAGAGCACCAATTGCTGGATACACTGCTGAAATGGAGGCCGATAGAGAGGCACCCAAATATTTAACCGCAAGAACGTAACCAGTCATTCCTATTGGTCCACCTAGTAAAGCGCCTAAGACAACAAACCGTCCACTGCGCGTCGCTAATTTCTTAAATGAGATGGTTAACTCCCCTCTGAAGAGCATATAAAGCATCATCCAGAAGCTAGAAAGCATGTCATGGAAAAACGTACTCACTAGCGGTGCTAGAAATATAATCGCATCTGATGAAACAAATACTGCTTTGGATAAAACCATTCCAATTAAAACGGTGTCAAGCGCCCAGGTGAAGCCTGAGAACAAACCGAAGAAAATCCCCTTATTTTTCATACGAGTATGCCAGCTCCCTTATCAGTTCATGATTTAAATTCTCTCTAGCTCTGTTAAAGCGATTGATTCCGTACTGACCAAAGTCATCGCCCTTAGCTTCCTTAATAATCGTCCAAATGCTCCAAAGGAAATCTTGGAAAATTTTATTCATTATTACTCTTTGTTGAATCTCGAGTGGAATTTCGTCTTGCTGTAAATAAAGCGATAAGAACAATTCTTCATCTTCTGGAGTAAATTCACATTCGAGTGAGTGTGCCGCGATATCCCACATCGGATCATTCATGCCCGCATACTCCCAGTCAATTAAAAAGACCTTGCCGTCGCCACTTTTCACTAAGTTCTCAGGAACCAAGTCATTGTGACATGGTTTGAATGTGATATTCATTGCTTCAAAAACACCCTTCAAAACCATAACCTGAGCCCTCACTTCATCATAGTGCTCAAAAGGCTGCCCCTTCGCTTCGGCCATCAGATGCTCATACTCGGTAATTTTTTCAAACACATCAAATTGGTTTGCCATTTCTATTCCGGATTCATGCAATTTTCTTAGAACGGCAGTTGTTAACATCATGTAATCCTGTCGTTTAGCAGTTTTACCTGTTAATGTTTCCGCATTTGGAATTAATCCAGCAATTTTGATCCCAGTTTCTTCATTAAAATAAATGACATCCGTATCGATACCAAGCTTACTAACAAGCATAGAATTTACCTTTTCATCCTTGCGGCAAATCATTTGCTCGGTTCCATTACCAGGAATCCGAAGCACATATTCCTTTTCGTTAACCGTCACCTTAAAGTTTTTATTCGTCATTCCGCCGAATGGCTGAATTTGTTGAATATCTTCATAATCCAGGTCAAGAGCCTCCATTAAATAACTCTTAATTTGAATTTCTCTAAAAACGGCTTCTTTTCTTTTTAATATTGGGTATGTTTTATTAATGATCGTATCATAATGCTGTCGGCTATCAATCTCCCCCCAAATAAGGTTATACATTTTGAGGAAGCCGATATTATAATGTCTTGATACATCGAGCAGCATATATTCGTAATTCATGTATGGATTCTTGTTATTTTGCTTATAGTCCGTAACCATTTTTGTAAAAACATCATAGGATAGCTTGCTGAAACCAATCATCTCACCATCAACATGATTGAATTGATGAATATCCTTTGATACTTTATAAAGATAGCCATTTCGGAGCTCTACAAATGCTTCATCGCCAGAACCACTTTCATTGGTAATCAAAATGCAATCACGCTGGGGATGCAAGAGCATTTCCTTAAAGGCTCTTTCTTCGATCAAAATGTCATCTTCAATAAGAAGGAAATCGTCTGAAATCAATTCATAAGCTAGCGCCAACGACGCCATCGACCCAGTCCACTTATATTTGGGGTTATATACAAATTGCAGATGGCTTAATTCCGGTATGGCTTCGAACGCTTCTCGTTGGTGGCCAGTGACTATCACAATATGGTGAATCCCATTCTCCTGAAGAATTTCCACATTTCTTTTAATTAATGTGGTAGTTTCAATTGGCAATAAACCTGCTGGTTTGTTAAAATCTTTTCTAGAGCCCGCTGCTAAAATGACTGCCTGTTTAATTTCCTTTAATGGCTCTTGATGGATATTTACTTTTTTATCGTGAAAAGCTTGAATCCCATTTTTAAAAAAATCAATCCCTTTTTCAGTTAAAAAATAACTGATGTTTCTACCTTTTTTTTCACTATATATAAATTCTCCGAACGTTAAATCGTGGATTAGGTAGTTGACTTTCCCTATTGAAATTCCGCATAGTTCAGCCATCTTCTTTTGATTTATATTGGCATTTTTATTAATTGCCTCTAAAATTTTAAATGAGTGCTGTTCCATTGAATGGTCCTCCGATATATTCAAAAATTGAATCTTTTTTTATTGTAACGCAACCCAGATTTTATGTAAATATAAATATGTTGATTGTTCTGTTAGTATAAACACTAACATTGCATAATAAAAAAAAGAGATAGAATAATCTATCCCTTTAAAGCTTTAGTGCTTCGAGTGCCAGCATTAAGCCAGCCGATTGGTTTTCTTTCCATATGGAGTCAAAATTAGATAGGGGTACCGGCTTGCTATACGTATGAGTTGAAATCTCCGGTGTAAAGCCCGGCATCTTCATGTCTTGAATAAACCAATCTGTAAAGCCGCCCCCACTTGGATTTGAACCTGGGAACACTAGACTGTAACCTGTTAGATTTGAATATTTTAAGGCAATTTGGTAATCACGGTTATATGCCCCTGTCGCTTGATGAAAGTTCCAATACAGAATGCGGCCAGAAGAATGATACGCGGTTGCAATTTTAAAATGATGCGCTTTTACAAAATTATAAACCGCTTGAACTTCGGGCTCACTTAATGGCTGATAGCCTTTAAAATTCTCTGGAGCAGGTTTGCCCGTGTTATTCGCTATATTTGCCCAGTCAGCAGGGTACTGACGATTTAAATCTACTCCTCGAATATTCGCCTTCCAGGAAGAAAAGTCTGTCTTTCCTCCGTTTAACTGTAAGACATACTGAGGATTTTTCGCAGTTAAATGACCTTCCTGTACAAGCATGACTCCATCAGGATTGACCATAGGAACAAACCAGATGGAAACCTTATTTAAAAGCTCTCTAACATTATAACTATTGAAATTCCGATTTGCTGAGTATGAGGAAGCATATTGGTCAAGCATTTCCATCAAAACATTCGTCGTCATATGCTCCCGGGCATGGTGAGAACCATTAAAGAAGATTTCCTTTTCTCCTTTTCCTAACTTAATGGCATAAATATTTCTGCCATCCACAGACTTTCCAATAATTTGCGTGTGAATAAATCCCGGAAAATTTTTTTGAAATTTAATAATATCTGCTATTAAGTCATTGTAAGAGTAGGCCTGCTTGGGATTCACAAGATTAGCCATCCATGCTCCGTTACTCCCTAGATAGTATCCTTGGATCGTTGTATTTTTCGCCATAATTCCATTTGAATACGAATAATACCAGCTATCATCATCTATAAACCAGCCCTTGGCCATCACTCCAGAAGATTTCAGGAAATACCAATGTGCTTGATAATAGACCCAGCCTGTTTGCATCGCACCACTTTGACTAAGATAGTACCATTCGCCTTGATCATACACCCAGCCCGTCATCATAGCACCGCTTTGTTTCAAAAAGTACCATTTGCCTTGATCGGACACCCAGCCCGTTATCATTGCACCACTTTGTTTCAAAAAGTACCAGTGGTTTTGATCTAACAACCAGCCTGTTTGCATGACACCTGATTGATTAAGATAGTACCAAGTATTGTCGTCCTTAATCCAGCCTGTCTTCATCACACCTGTCACTTGGTCGAAAAAGTACCACTTTCCCTCAATGAAAGTCCAACCTGTTTGCATAGCACCCGTTTGGGCATCAAAATAGTATTTATAGTCGCCTTCTTGAAAAAAGCCTTTTTGAAGGGCACCCGTTACAGTGTCAAAATAATATTTCTGCCCGTCAATGTCTTTCCATCCCTTAGCCTTCTGCCCATCAATATAGTAATAGGTAACCCCATTTTCCTCTACCCATCTACCTTCAGTTGTGAGTACAGTCTGTTGTTGTTCGAAAACCGTGGATTGTTCCCCATTCTCAATCGTTGGCGTAGCCGGTTCCTCGCTTACATTATCTCCTGTGCTTAGCGAATCTACCGGGGCAGTTTGTGTGCCCGACGATGCGTCTATTTCAGCAGAAATTGGCTGAGTGGTTTCTTCTGCAGCCACTTCTAAAGGAAGAGCCAAAAGATTTACTAGCAAAATAGACGTCACGAATCTCTTCATTCCTCATCCTCCCCTATCACTCTTCTAATCTAGTAGAATTTTTCCTTAGAAAGGATACCATAGACAAATTCCGATAAAAAGTGACAAAAGGACTGTGCATATTTGCACAGTCCTTTTATTCATCTACTTATATTGAGGAATATCATAATATAACGTATACGAGCTTAATGAATCGTAGATTTTTTTAATATTGTTCGTCTGTTTTGCCGCCCAGCCAATATCTGTTGCATATTGATGACTAGGATTTAATGGATTCCATCTCATTTTATACAGAGTATTTTGTGGTGTGGCAGCATTAATATAACCATTTCCAATAAATTGGGCTCCGCCAATGATGGCTGCTTCAGGTGTAAACCACCCCTGCTTATAGGCATATTGCGCACCACATGTATTCGGACAGCTATCAATCGCACCTACTCCGTACATATTGTAAACCGTTTTTGGTTCCACTGCTTTTCCATCCACTGTATCAACCAAGATACCTTTAGCTAACTGGGACGTACCATTCCCTGTTTCAAGGAGAGCATGTGAAATAAGATACACTTCATTCACACTATATTTTTGACTTGCATCAATAAACGCCTGTCCTCTTCCCTCTAAAATCCCTTTTCCAGTGAGTGTCTTAGCGTTTAAATCCTTTGCAGTCGTTCCAGCACTCTTATTTAACAGCAGGAATTGGAAATACTCGTTGCTCGTTGAACTAAAGGTATTTGGATTAAGATAATAGCTTACATCCGTATCCTTTGCGTTCCGCCATGTATCATATTTGATTTCATACCATGTTCCAACTGTTGAAACGATCGTCACTTGGGCCCCACTCTTCAAAGTTCCGAATATGAAAGCGGAAGTATTCGTGTCTTCTCGAACATTGAGCGGTGTAGTCGATGTCACCACACCTTTAGTTGGATCTGATGCATCCTTCAGAACATATTCACTGCTGACATACGCTTTAGCATATCTGTACTTATCAGTTTGTGGGGTTCTAGTCATTTCAATATTGAGCATTTCCTGGAACGTATAGTTATACTTCGTTGTTATCACCACAGGTCCAGTATTTAAAACACCATTCCCAAAGAAATTATATGTTTTTCCATCAATAACTTTTTCACCTGTGATCATTTTGCCATTGGTATCGAAATAGTACCATTTATTATCAATCGCTAACCAACCAGTATACATAACACCATTACTAGCTAAGTAATAGGTTGCACCATTATCAATTAGCCAGCCGGTCTGCATTTCCCCATTAGCATTCAAGTAGTACCATTTTTCCTTTACATACACCCAGCCAGTGGACATGGTTCCATTGCTGGAGAAATAATACCATATGCCATTATCCTGGATCCAACCAACAGCCATGACGCCATCAGCACCAAGATAGTATTTCTTATCACCTTCGGTCAACCAGCCCTTAAGTACTTTACCATCAGTCCCTAGGTAATACCATTTATTATCGACTAATATCCAGCCACCAGACTGCATCACTCCGTCTGTGCCAAAATAGTAGATTTGGTTTTCAACGGTTTGAAGTCCTGTAAGCATAATTCCGTCCTCACCGAAGTAGAACTTTTTCTCGCCTTCGGTCAACCAGCCCTTATACATGATTCCATCCGTGCCTAAATAATAGGAGTTCCCTCCATTATTTAGCCAGCCGGTTTGTAAGGTACCGTCTTCACCAAAGTAATAACGGGCATCACCAATTGTTTGCCAGCCTGTCGCCATGACACCGTCACTGCCGAAATAGAACTTATTCTCGCCTTCAGTCAGCCAACCCTTATACATGACTCCATCCGTACCTAGGTAATATGTCTTTCCACCCTCGTTCAGCCAGCCGGTTTGCATCTTTCCATCAGTACCAAGGTAATAACGTCGATCACCATCGGTTAACCAGCCAATCTGCATCTTACCATCTTCAGCAAAGAAATATTTATTATTATTTTCGGCTAACCATCCTGTATGAATCCGTCCATCTTGATTAAAATAATACTTACTAGTTTCATCTTCTAACCAGCCTGTATGCATGGCACCATCTTGATCAAAGTACAAAACGATGGAACCATCACGGAACCAGCCCTTGATAGGGTTCGTATTTAGGGCACCTGAAGAAGCAAACACATATGGCTTTCCATCTATAATTTTTTGTCCGGTTACCATTTCACCAGTTGGATTTAAGTAGTATTTTAGTTCTTTGTCTACAATCCAGCCTGTTTTCATGGCGCCGCTTGTATCGAGGAAGTACCAGAGATTCTTGTCGAGGAGCCAGCCTGTTTTCATCACGCCATTTGATAATAAGTAATACCAAATATTATTATCCTTCAGCCAGCCTGTTTTCATCACGCCACTTGGTAATAAGTAATACCAAACATTATTATCTTTCAGCCAGCCTGTTTTCATCACGCCGCTTTTTTTATCAAGAAAGTACCATAGGCTTTTATCCAGGAGCCAACCGGTTTTCATTACACCGTTACTTCCAAGATAGTACCAATTATTATTATATTTTACCCATCCCGTTACAGCCTTGCCTGTTGGCGATAGATAATACCAGCTGTTATTCTGATACTTCCAGGTATAAGTTCCAGCTGCTGAAGCACCTGAAGCTGTGGAAGAGAACAACATTGTTGCCAGGACTAACGCTGTGACACGTTTTTTCTTCAATATTTTTCCCCCCATATAAATTCTCTCTCTATAAAACTATCTATTTTTACTTAAGCTAGGTAAATTCACAAATTTTCTATGATGATTATACTAAATTACCATATTTCTGGATATGGGAAATAAAGTTAATTTCCAAACTCAAGAACTTGCTGTCCTTAAAAAGGATAAAATTCGAACCTCCTATTAATTATATATATTTATACTCTATTATTTTCTCATTTTGAGAAGATTTTTCAACAAAAAATTGAAAATTGTGTCGTAATTAGTATTTTTGTCATATAGTGGTAAATATTGGGTTATATAAAAACAAAAATGAAGACAAGCATTTGCCTGTCTTCATTTTTGTTCATTTTATTTGATCCAAGCGCCATCACTTCCAAGTTTGAAACCATTGACCGTGGTGTTAGTCGCTAATTGGCCGTTGGTATAGAAGTAGTACCACTTGTTGCCTACTTGTTTCCAGCCTGTGACCATTTGACCGCTTGTATTTAGGAAGTACCACTTTCCTTTTGGAGCAATCCAACCGGTCTGCATGGTTCCATCTCCACCTAAGAAATACCATTTATTTTGGTACAGCACCCATTGGCTCACAGCCATGGCACCTGATTTGTTCAGGAAATACCATTTATTCTTGTATTTGATCCAGCCCGTTTGCATTTTCCCATCACTGCCAAGGTAATACCATGTATTGCGGTCCTTTAACCAGTTTGTTACCTTCACACTATTTTTATAGTAATACCAAGAACCAGCTTCCTGTTTCCAGCCCGTTACATTTGCACGGTTAATCACGATTTCCTTAACCGTTTCGTTACCAGCAAGGTCACGAAGTTTAAGAGTAATTTTATTTCCGCCTAACTCTAATGGTACCTTTACCTCTATATTATCGTTAGCCGGTACCATCACATCCACAGGACTCACCACGGCTTTTTCGTATTCGTGATTATCATCAACAAATAAAGATAAATAGTTGTAATTATCCTTCAGGTTAAGCTTCAAAGTAACCTCTTCCACCTTTTCCGCAACAAGCTTTGGTACATCAATGTTCATAGCAGGTGCAGTTGTATCGATGAACACCTTCCGTGAAATCGACGTGGTTTGATCTTTGCTGTCCACTGCCTTCACGATAATATCGTAGAACCCGTCTTTTTCGAAGGTAACATTTGTTGAGAACGCATATGCTCCTCCGTAATATGTGGTTTTTACTTCTTTTCCGTTCACCGTCAGTGATTTCAAGCCTAAATCTTCTTGAACCATACCTGCAACCGGAACTACCTTCGTGTTATAGGCCCCGTATGGAACGGTTGTCCAATCATCTACATAAATAACTGGGGCAGCATCTTCCACATCACCAATTGCCACCGTACCACCGCCGAAATTATAGGCATAATCATATGCAAGCACGTCAACGATTGCGCTTTCTGGTAAATCAGTTAATTTATAGCGGTTGACATCTGGCTCTACTTCATCAACCAATTCGCCATTTACAAAAATACCATAAGCAGCCACACCAGATCCCTGCTCCACTGTATCCCAAACAACCGATGAAGTTTTCTCATTATATCTTGGACTAATTTGCGGTGCGATTGTATCGACAAGCACAGGAATATCCTTTGTTTGATATTGTGCACCGGCATAGTCAATGACAGACTTGATTTGGTAATAATATAAACCGTCTTGTACTGTTTGTCCTTTTACGGTACCATCCCACGTTCGGTCATAATTATAGGAATAAGGCATACCATATCCGTCTGCATAATAACTCTTCCGTACATCTTTTTCTATTTTTACGCGGCGAAGCACTTTTTTATTTTCATCCAAAATATTAAATTGAAGATCCGCTGCATTTCGCATGAGTGATGGCAATGTGTTAATGTCATCATGGAGCCAGTCACCATTGGGCGAAAAGGCATATACTTCTCTATCTGGTACAGGTTCCAGGAACCAATCATCTGAAAGCATATCATGAACAGGCTCTTCAACTGTATTTCCATCTTCATCTTCGGTTTCAAACATCCCTTGAAGATCAAAGAAACGAGATTCACCAAGATCTTTAAAGCCATCCAAGATAGAAGGACGATCCCACTTGCCGTAGAAGCCGACATACGGAATAGTCAAATCAGGGCTTAATTCCTTTTTCCCGGCAATGTCCCTGTCACTATCTACCAAACGAACAAAGCCTTCCACAAACATATCTTCTTGCAGGGCTACTGTTGTTTTATTCCCATCCGCATCAATAGCAGGAACCTTTGCCTGGCTAATATCTACATGGATTGTTATATCCTTTGACTTTCCGGCTTCAACAGTAACTGTTTTTGGTCCATCGATCTTAACACCTTCAAGATTACCAGCAATTAGGGCATTATGATTTTCCCCCTCTGCATTTTGCTGAACCGTATCTGCTAACACATCGGTAAGGACATTATAAGTCAAATCGGTTGTTGAAATATTTTTAGCAGTTAAGGTCATCGTAAAATTGGTTGAGGTAAAATCCTTCAGCTCTACCTTTGCTTGGCCAGTTCTTTTATTAACCACATAAACAGGGGTTTTTACGGCATTATACGTTTGCATCATCCCGGCACCTTGCAGGCGTGGAGAAAATGGTTGGCCGTTTACATCCGTAATTACTTTAGCCGTGTTCATTAATAAGGTTTTCGCTAAATGAGTACGATCGCTGACAGTAAGCGTGTTGAAACGCTTGTCCTGATGCAAGTATTGCTGAATAAGTGCTGCTCCTCCAGCCACATGTGGTGACGCCATAGACGTGCCACTCATTTCCCCATATTGATTATTATTTAATGTAGAAATAATTTTCCCACCAGGTGCGGTGATTTCCGGTTTCAGTTCAAGACTTGGTGTCGTTCCCCAAGATGAGAAATCGGTCATCCTCCCTGACTCAGGATCGGTTTGACGATCTAACTGAGCAACGTGCAACGTAGTATGACCTTCTGCAATGGCTGCCTCAAGTGTCTGACCCTCAGCTTGTGAAATGAGCATGAACGGGATATCCCAGCCGCCTTGGTTTTTATAAAAAACAGAGCCATCCTTGTCATAGACAATAATTCCAGCTGCCCCTGCTTCTGCAGCAACCCATGCTTTATCTGCAAATGATAGTTCCCCTCGTTGCACAAGAACTACTTTCCCTGCAACATCAATATCATTATAATCCTCTGGATAACCAAAACCTCCGTTAAGGCTCACCAACTCCAATGGTTGACCTTCGTCTGCAAGCTTTGTCCAATCATCCACTCCGTATCCAACACCAGTAAATCCCTCGATGCCGTCGACAGTGAGTGCCGTTTCATATTGGTAGGCAAGATTTCCTGATGCAGCTACTTGGATACTATCAGGATTTAATCCTGGTGAACCAACCACACCGATATCCGGATTTTTAGAATATGGATTTTCACCCCAGCCGTAGGAGATCGCCCCGGCGTTTCCGGCAGCCATTGCGCAAACAATCCCATTATTTGTAGCTCGTGTAATGGCTACATCTTCAGCACTTTCTTCATTATAAAAAGAAGCATCGTCACCAAGACTCATGTTAATGACATCAGCACCTAACTTGATTGAATCATCAATTGCCGCTAGGTACACATCTGACCAAGTCGATGGGAAGAGTGGATCATTACTGAACACCTTCATCGCGAGAAGCTGTGCTTCAGGTGCTACCCCTTTCACGCCGCCATTTTCTTCATCTCCATTGGCAGCAACCGTTCCCGCCACATGCATTCCGTGCATCGCTGTGTCAGGCCCTTTGTCAAGGATGGTGTCATTTTGATCAAAATAGTTATAGCCATATGGTACTTTATCAGTGAAAAATTTACCTTTAAGACCTTTTTGCTTAATAAGGTTATCTACTTCATTTTTTGATAGCCCTTCTTTTGTCGCGTCTGTCAGTATAAAGTCTTTGTGTGATGGATCGACACCTGTATCGATAACGGAAACGACCATCCCTTCACCCTTCAGACCTGCATCGGCCCAAGTGGCACTTGTCTGTATATAGGATTTACTGTTTTTCATCGTTGGTGTCTCAAGTGGGCGCTTGTATTCATGAGCTAAATAAACATGTTTGACGCCTTCTACTTCTTCAAGCTTTGACAGGTCACCAAACTTCATTTCACCGCTGAAGCCATTAAAAGCCGTGGAAAAATGATTCTTATATGTAAGTTTGACACCTTTCGCTTTAATTTTATCCTTCACCGTTTTCTGTTGTTTATTAATCTTTGATTCTATGGAAGCTTTTGTTGTTTCAGGAAGGTCTTTGTACAGCTTGCCCTGCTCGGTTGCTTGTTCAACAGGTGTTTGGCCATCAACTTCAACAATCACCCGGACTTTGTCAGTCGCCTTGAAATTGGCCTTTATCTGACTCTTCATTTTTTTCTTTCCGTCTGTTAGTTTCAAGTGTTGTTTAAACTGTTCAATCAATGGTGCATAGTCTTTTTTTGGTGCTTGTGTTGGTGTTGCTGCTGATGCCGGTGCAACAAGACCAAGGTTTGACAGAACCAAAGCAGATGCCAAGACATACGAGGCAATCTTTCTTTTCTTTTTAAATGACTTTAGGCTCATACCCTTGTCTTCCCCCTCTAAATATATACACACCTAAATTATTCTAATCTAGTAGTCTCTTGTAAAATTGGAAGAAAAATCTAAATGCTAATCCAATTTTAGTAGAGTCAAAGAAACCGGTCAATGTTTTTTTAATAGAATAAATTAGAAAAGCGGAAGCGCCTTAATCAGCCCCGACAGGCAAATGTTCTTAGGCAAGAAAAGTCCGCCTTTTGACTGTTATTGCCTAAGGTTATTTGACCCGAGGGGCTAGGCGCTGGACCTGGACAATTCTCGAAGTCGAATGTAATTCATTCTTATAATGTAAAAAAAAAAGACGAACAGACTAGGTCTGTTCGCCCCTTATTGGAGAGGAAATTACTTAATCCAAGCTCCGTCTTTACCAAGCTTATAGCCATCAACTGTTGTGTTAGCAGCCATTTCACCTGATTTGTATAGGTAGTACCACTTGTTGCCGACTTGTTTCCAGCCAGTAGCCATAGCACCGTTACCATTTAGGTAATACCACTTGCCACCTTCTAATAACCAGCCAGTCTTCATTGCACCGGACTTCGTTAAGTAGTACCAAGCACCACCATCGAATACCCAGCCAGTAGCCATCTTGCCGTCTTTCTTCAAGAAGTACCACTTACCGTCTGTATTTTTCACCCAGCCAGTAGCCTTTACATCTTTCACATAGTAGTACCAAGAACCACTTTCAAAGCTCCAGCCGTTTTTAACTACTGGTTGCTTTTCAGCATCTTTACGGTTAACGACAACTTCTTTCACAGTTTCGTTACCAGAAAGGTCAGTAGCTCTTAACGTAAATTTGTTTTCGCCTTCTTTAAGTGGAAGTGTTACTTCGTAATCCTTGCTTAATGGTTTTAATACATCCACAGGGCTTACAAGAGGCACTTCAAACTCATGATCCTCACCTACGTAGAAGTTTAAGTAGTTGAAGTTATCTTGTAGGTTTAGCTTCAAGGTAACTTTATCTACCTTCTTATCTACTCTTTCAGGTGCGTTTACATTGATCACAGGTTTAGTTGTATCAACATATACCTTACGAGCAATTGAGAATACTTTGTTTGAATGGTCAGTTGCTTCCACTTGTACGTCATACAGACCATCTTTCTCAAATGTAACAGTAGTTGAGAAGTGGAAGTTTCCATCTTCACCAAGTGTGAAGTCAACAGACTTCCCATTTACTTTTAATCCTTTTAAACCGATATCATCTGACACGAAACCTTTCACTTCTACTTCTTTCGTATCATAAGCACCCCATGGGTATGGAGAATTCGGTACATAATCCCCATGTGAATCCTTTTCACCGTTAGTGATAACGATTAATGGATTTGCAACATCACCAATTGCAGCAGTATCATCTCCGTAGTTGAAAGCATTGTCAACAGCTACTACTTCAACAATTGCCTTTTCAGGTGCAGCAGTTAATTTGTAAGAATTTGTCTTGCCATCTGTAGTTCCAACAAGCTGACCATTTACGAATACACCATATAATTGAACTCCAGTTCCTTCTTCTTTAGTTACCCAAGATACCACAGATTCTTTAGGATCATAGGTTGCAGTTACTTTTGGAGCCGTTGTATCAACATAGACTGGGATTTTCTTAGATTGCCATTTAGCACCAGCATAGTCAACAATCGTTTTGATTTCATAGTAGTATAGGCCGTCTTTAACGACTTCGCCTTTTACTTTACCATCCCATACGCGGTCTGCTTTATAGGAGAATCCATTTCCAGGAGTTGCATCGTATGCACTCTTATAAACATCAGATTCAGCCTTCACACGGCGAAGCTGATTGCCATCCTTGTCCAAAATGTTGAACTGAGCTTCAGCAGCATTTCTTAAGAATGACGGAATTGGGTTAATCGTCTCTAGTTTTTTATCACCATTTGGGGATAATGCATAGAACTTTTTATCAACTGACTTACCGAAATTTTCACCATCTACTTCTACATCTGTACCGCCCTTAAACATGTACTTCAGGTCGAAGTAACGATCTTCGCCAAGTGTAGCAAATCCATCCACGATTTGTGGCTCATCCCAGTGACCGTAGAAGCCAACATATGGAGCTGTTAGGTTAGGAACCGTACTGTCAGAACCAACTAATGTTACAGCGCCTTCAACAAAAATGTTCTCTCTTAAATCTAGAAGTGTTTTCTTACCATCTTTATCAAGACCAGGAAGCTTTGCATCTGAGAAGTCAACCTTAACTGTAAAGTCAACAGATTTACCTGCTGGTACTGTTACAGTTTTTGGTGCATCTACCTTCGCACCTGCAAGGTCTCCTGCGATTAATGCATTATACTCAGGGCTGCCATCTGCGTAATCTTGAATCGTATCTGTTAACACATCAGTGTTTACGGAATAAGAAACAGATTTGTCAGAGATATTTTTAACAGTGAAGTTCATTTCGAATTGCTTCGATGTGAAGTCCTTCAACTCAACTTTAGCGTTACCTGTAGCCTTATTTACAAAATATGCAGGTGTAGTCACAGCCGCATAAGTTTGCATCATACCAGCACCTTGACGGCGAGGTGAGAATGGCTGACCATTTAAGTCTGTAATATTTTTAGCTGTGTTCATTAACAATACTTTTGCAAGATGCGTACGCTCTGCGACAGACAGGTCTTTGAAACGTGCGTCTGTTTGTAAGTACTGCTGTACAAGAGCAGATCCACCGGCAACGTGTGGGGATGCCATAGAAGTACCACTCATTACAGTGTACTTGTCATTATTAACTGTTGAATAGATATTTCCACCAGGAGCTGTGATTTCAGGCTTTAAGTCTAGGGATGGTGTAGTTCCCCATGATGTAAAGCTTGTCATACGACCCATTTCAGGACTATCCTTCTTGTTTGCAGTTGCCACATGAATGTACGTAGGACCGTTAGCAACTTGTTGTTCCAATGTAGCGCCTTCAGCACCTGAAATTAACATGAATGGAACATCCCAGCCGCCTTGATCTTCATAGAAGAAGCCGTTTGTTTTATTATAAACAATAATTCCAACCGCTCCTGCATTAGCTGCATTTACAGTTTTATCAAAGAAAGATAAAGTACCACGTGGTACAAGAACAACTTTACCCTTAACATCAACACCATTATAATCTTCTGGAGTTCCCAATTTTTCTCCGCCAAGGCTAACAACTTCAAGCTTACCGTCATGAGCAGCCGCTAATTTTTCCCAATCATCAATTCCTTGACCTACACTAGTGAATCCTGATAACCCATCAACTGTAACATTTGTTTTATACCAAAATGCTTCGTTACCAGAAGCGGCTACAGAAATACCGTCAGGATTTAAGCTTGGTGCACCTACAACACCGATATCAGGGTTTTGAGCATATGGGTTATCCCAGCCGTCTCCGATATGGTTAGAGTTACCTGCAGACATCGCACAAACGATACCGTTTGCAGTAGCTCTTTGAATAGCAAGGTCTTCTGCACTATCTTCTTGATAGAATGCAGCAACATCACCAAGACTCATGTTAAGAACGTCAGCACCTAACTTGATTGAATCATCAATCGCAGCTAGATACACGTCAGACCATGTAGAAGGGTAAATTGGGTCGTTACTGAATACCTTCATCGCAAGAACTTGCGCCTCTGGAGCAACCCCTTTAATTCCACCATTTGCTTCGTCCCCGTTAGCTGCTACAGTTCCTGCAACGTGCATACCGTGCATGCTTGCACCAGGTCCTAAGTCAAGGATCGTGTCATTGCCGTCATAATAGTTCCAGCCGAAAGGCACTTTATCTGTATAGAATTTACCTTTTAAGCCATTGTCAGCAACTGCTTTTGCTACTTCGTCTTTTGTTAATCCTTCTTTTGAAACATCTGTTAATTTGAAGTCACGGTGTGATGGGTCGACACCAGTATCGATAACGGCAACCACCATACCTTGACCTTTAAAGCCAGTTTTCTCCCAAGTTGTACGTGATTCAATGAAGTTATGACTTGTTTTCATATTTGGTTCAACTTTAGGACGGTTATATTCGTTTGCTAAGTAAACAGCTTTTACACCTGAAACAGATTCGATTTTATCAAGATCACCATAAGCAATCTCACCAGAGAATCCGTTAAAAGCAGTTGAGAATTTTTGCTTGTACTTAACGGTTACCCCTTTAGCTGCGATTTTATCTTTAACAGACTTTTGTTGGCTTTCTGCTTTAGTAGAGAAAGAAGATTTTTTATCTTCTGATAATTCTTTGTATAGCTTTCCCTGTTTTGTCGCATACTCAACAGCTGTTTGTCCTTCTACTTCAACAATGACTCGAACCTTATCAGTCGCCTTTAGGTCGGCTCTTAGGTTTTTAGCCTTTAGCTGGTTTTGGAAGGATTCACTTGCTTTTTGCTGCTGCACCAATTGTTGAATTTTTGATTCTAGATCTCCTGGCTTGTAGGCAGCGGAAGTTGGAGAAACGAAACTGAAGTTAGATAATACAAGAGCTGATGCTAATGCGTATGTAGCAATTTTGCGTTTCTTATTGTAGTTCTTTTTGCTCATTAAATATTTTCCCCCCTATTAAAATAGTAATAACAATATTTTCCCTACTAATCTACTTTCAGGTCAAATCACCCTACTATTTAGAAAAGTCGGAATATACAAATATAATTTTAGTATTTTATTGTAGTAAAGGTCAATAGTTTTTCGATGTGCGAAGAAAAATATTTTCGCAATATTCGACATAGTAACATAAATAGCAACCTTACAAGTGCTTTTCGCTATGAATTTACCCCTTTAAAGGGATGATATTTTATCGGATTATAGGGCTTCCTAACCTACTTTGTCAGAAAGGATTAGTTGGTTTAACCGCAAAAACTCGTTTTTTTGATAAAAGTGACTCACAAAATGTCTTAGATATTGTTTTTTCGCTTGAAAATCGAATTAACCTGACAAGAACTTCAATAAATCTCGCAGTGCTGAAATAATAAATTTCACGAATAATTATAAAAGTGAAAAGTAATA
The DNA here is from genome assembly GCF_057656715.1 of Neobacillus sp. Soil_C_43. Taxonomy (NCBI): domain Bacteria; kingdom Bacillati; phylum Bacillota; class Bacilli; order Caryophanales; family Bacillaceae; genus Neobacillus; species Neobacillus sp. Soil_C_43. The sequence continues at coordinate 6,852 of NZ_JBDGJV010000008.1, read as the reverse complement.
AGCCTTATACTAGAAAAATAAAAAAGCTCGAAAATCGATATGTATTCTGTCTCTATCTTTTTTCCTATCAACTATTCGATTAGCACATGCTGAGTAATCTTTTAAATTGAGCAAACACTACCAATTCATTGTTGAACTCGAATATAGTCGACATTTGGCGAGAGGAAACAGTGTTACTAACTTCCAAAATAAGGTATATCAAAACTGATACTAACTTTGGGGGTTGATAGAATGCCACTCTTGCATATAAAGGAGATATTCACTCCTCTCAAATTTATTGGAATTAAAATGTTTCGATGTACAGAAGGAAATACCTATATAAAAGTCTGGAACAGACCGCGAAAACGACTATTCTTCAAGGAGGCTGGCTAACAGCCTCTTTTTTTTGCTTAGGCTCTGTTAAACTTGCCTGTTGATTTCCGCTCCAGGCACGAGCGGTTCGTGGGTGTTTCGGCGAGCCTCCTCGGCGCTTGCGCCTGCGGGGTCTCCCCTGAACCATACTCCCACAGGAGTCTTCGTGCCTTCCGCTCCAATCAACAGGGTGTAAAAATCAACACTGTTCTTTAACACAGCCTTTGCTTAAAAAGTGCAAATTACCTATGTTCTTACAGTAAAATTCAGGAATAAATGGATTTTTTGTGTCTTTTTATAGTAGGATAGTAATAGTTTCTACTATTCTACAAAAACGGAGGGCGAAGGATGCTAACTCCCGCACAACAAAAAGTGAAACAAGAACTGGAGGAGCTGCAGGTAAATGCCACTATTCAGCGCAAAGATGAAGAGCCTTCTTCCAATAAAAGACCTAAGAAAACGTTGTTTTATATCATAAGTGGAATATGCATGGTCATAATTAGTAGTCTTTTGCTGCTAGACTTTTCCACAGCAAATCAGGAAGAGATTGTTTCCTTTTTAAAAATCGAACAATCCTATAACAAACAAAGCACGAATCTATTCATTAACATAACCGAAAAAAATTCCCCAGTGCTTCAGCAAGCAGTTGTCATGCAAGCTGAACTCTTGCAAAAAGCGAGCAACTTAAAGGCTCCTGCTAGCTTAAGTGTACATAAACAAGATTTGCTCCAAGTGATGCAACAACGACTAGACTTGCTTACCTATCTCGCTGAGGAAGAGAATAGAGATGAGATTCAGGTTAATAAAAAATTATTAGAGCTAAAAGTTAGCCGAGAGATTGCTATTGGAAATTTAACAACTGCATTGGAAAAAGCAGAGATCAAATACACTCAAGAAGAGGACGGAATGATTCAGTATTGGATAGATTCAAAGGTTTATCAATACAAATTCTAGTGAGACAGACAGTGGCCAAAGGGTTGCTGTTTTTTAAGTCTCTATCAAAATGCGGAATTCATTAAAAAGCTCCTATATAATAAAGAGCCAACTCTAATAAAAGAGTCAGCTCAAAAGTCTTTTAACGAATCATCGCGCCGTCTGCACCTAATTTGTAGCCTTGGATTTTGGTGCTGGCAGCCATTTTTCCATCTTTGTAAAAATAGTACCATTTACCACTGATAAACAACCAGCCGGTTTGCATGGCTCCACTACTGGTATTTAGGTAGTACCATTTACCACCCTCTTTAAACCATCCAGTCTGCATCGCACCGCTGCTGGTATTTAAGTAGTACCATTTGCCATTAACACTAACCCATCCTGTCTTCATTATTCCTTTTGTTGGATCCATATAGTACCATTTATTGTTGCTCTTTACCCATCCGACTTGCATTGCACCGCTGGAGGACATAAAGTACCATTTATTCTGATCCTTTACCCAGCCAGTCTGCATCGCACCGGTATTCTCGTTTAAGTAATACCACTTTACGCCATCACGCACCCACTTCTTCTGCATGACACCGTATTCATCAAAAAGGTACCACTGTCCATCGATTTTTTCCCAACCAGTCACCATAGCCGCTGTCTCAGGGTCAAAGTAAAAATGTTCTCCCTCGGATTCAATCCAGCCTGTTTGAAGAATGCCGTCCTCATCGAAGTAGTAAACATCCTCATCAATGTCATACATGCCAATAAACATGACACCATCATCATCAAAGAAGTATGTCTCTTCACCGATTTCAGCCCAGCCTGCAACCATTTGACCGTTTGCATAGAAGTAGTGCAAAAATCCGTCTATTTCCACCCAGCCAGTTTGCATGGCCCCGTCTGGTCCTAAAAAGTACGTTTTTCCATTTACTTCAATTAAACCCGTTTGCATGATGCCATCCTGGCCTAGGTAATACCAATTTGCTCCTGATTTCACCCATCCAGTTTGCATGGCTCCATTGGTGCCGAAGTAATAGTTAGCACCTTCAATGGTCACCCAGCCTATTTGCATCATACCATCTTGTCCTAAGAAATACTTTTTTCCTTCTAGTTCCAGCCATCCTGTTTTCATCACTCCGTCTGACTGGAAGAAGTACCAGTTTCCCGCTATACTACCCCAACTATCTTGGAACATTACTCCGTCTTCACTAAAGTAATACGTCTTCCCTTCTAGTTCCAACCAGCCTGTTTTCATCACTCCATCTGACTGGAAGAAGTACCAGTTTCCTGCTATACTACTCCAGTTATCTTGGAACATTACTCCGTCTTCACTAAAGTAATACGTCTTCCCTTCTAATTCCAACCAGCCTGTGTGTTTTTCGCCGTTCTCATCGTAATAATACCAAACGCCGTCGGTTTCCACCCAGCCTGTTGGCGGGACTACAACAGGATCAGTCTCATCCCCTGGTTCCTTTTCCACAGAAAAATCAAACTGGGCAACAACCGGATCATGGTCACTTACACGACCATGGGCTTCCATGAATTGAGAGTTCATATGGACGAAATCCGTTTCAGCTCCAGCAGCTAATTCTTTAGTTGCAAGAATATGGTCTAAGACCTGGGCATTTCCTTGGAAGTTATAGGAATAGCGTCTTGCTACAGGCACGGTCTCCACTAAATCGTCTAAAATTTCGCCTTTTAAAGCAGTTAGTGGATTGGAGAATTCAAAGTCATTTAGGTCTCCAAGTAAAACGACATTTGCCTTAGCGTTTTTGTTTAGAACATCAGCTACAAAGCTATTGACTACTTGGGCAATTTTAATGCGCTGTGCTTCGCTGCCTAGGACAGGAGGCTGGTGTTTCCCAAATAGTGCCTCGTCTCCCCCCTTGGAGTTAAAGTGGTTGGCAATGACAATTAGTTTTTCTCCGTTGAATGTAAATTCTGCCGCCAACGGTTTACGGCTGGAAGAAAACGCTGAATTCGTCGGATCAATCCTTCCAGGATTCAAGGTTAACGAGCCATTTTCATACCCGACAGCCTGGGTGGCTGTTCCTTTTGGTGCACCTATATCCAATGTCACCCGTTCCGGATTATATAAGAAGCCGACACGGATGTTTCCACCAGGAGCACCGCCATCCTTATTGTTTTCAGGTGCAATGTCTGTCCAATTGTATGCCGGACCACCTGCTGATTTAATTGCATTAATGAGAGCTGAATAGTTTGCAGAGGCATCCACCACACCATTATTGGTTTCACCGTTATTATCCTGAACCTCTACAAGCCCAATAATATCAGGTGTTTTTAGGTTCGTTACAAAAGACTCAGCTAATTTATTGGTTTTTGTAGTGTCTGCTGCGCTAAAGTTTTCAATATTATAGCTGGCAATAATCAGCTTGTCCGTCTGTTTTTCTAATTGAAGCGTTTCACGAGCATTTGGACCTTGTCGTAAAGCCGGTAGGCTTCCATTCTTGATTAGTATTTTATAATTGCTATAGGTGTAGCTGACAACACCTGTTACCGTGCCGTCGAATGAATCACCAGTTTTGGTCACATAGTTTCTGTCACCGATCAAGAGCTGCAATCGTTCTGGGTTCGATGTATCCTTTGTCAGGGAAGTTCCACCTGCATTCGTGTAGGTTTTGCCATCCACCTGGCCTACAATAACAGGAACTTCTCCATTCTTTTGAGGCCCGACTACGGTTGGTTTTTCTAGTGACACTCGCATGCCTTCGATGCTTTCATAATAATCAATACCATCTTCACTTGGATCAAAGGTAGCAAACTGATCGTTATCAATTACTTGGGAGGGGATCGTATTTCTGTCGATTACCACTGGAGATGGCAAGGCCACGCTACTAGCTTTTTTCTCAATTGTTGTCGCTGCAATCTCTGTCATCGTTAAGTCTGTTGAAGAACGATCACTATAGCCATCAAGGTTGACTTCTTTTACCGTTCCATCCACGGCAACCAGGTCGCCTGCCGACACACCATGGCTAGAGCGATTCACAAGGATTGCCTCAGATGTCGCAGGATTGTCGTCTGGAACTCCAGACTGCATATAGAAGTTGGAAGCATCAACCACATAGGTAACGATACCTTCAACGCTTTGCACCGTTTGCCCTACATATGGTGAAGTATGAGCAGTCCCTTGGATGGTTGAGATTTTCAATCCATCCCCACTTCCTACCGGTGGTGGCTCGACTGGAGGAGGATCAGTTGGTGTTCCTTCTCCAGTGAAGGAAATACTCGTTGGCGACTTTAAACCTGGCATTGCAAAATATGCTGCGGTTGTTGCCGTAATGTCGATTTCCTTTCCAACGTTTGCCGGGTTAGTCAGTAACCCGAAGGTTGTGCGGAAATCCTTCGTTAATTCTACTGGCATAATCTTTGCAGGATTCGTTTCAGTCGGACTATCTGCAATGGCTAGATTCGTATCACCACCGAAAGGAGCCGTAAATGTAAACGAATTGGTCCCCTTTGTATAGCCCACAATATACCCTTTAACTGTAACAGTCGTTCCGGTACTTGTCGCTAAAGCTTCTGTTACAGTAAGATACTCTCCCGCTGCGCTTGCCCTGCTTGTGTAAGGCAATACATAGCTTGCGAGTAACATAATCATAGTGGTAATAATAAACAGCTGTTTTTTGCCTAATTTCACTCCTTATGCCTCCCTTTTCTCTTGTTGATTCTCGATTGTAACGAGCCTGCCTACGCTACATGTATGCGTTTACAATAATTGCTATCTTACAAACGCTTTCCTATAATTATAGTAGTATAGTTGGGGATATTAAGCTATAACAAAATAAATAGAGACAACCTTAAGGCTGCCTCTTTCATTCTATTATTCTGCCTTCCCAATGGCTATGGCCATTGTGCCAGTTCAATCGCGCCAATTTTCTTCTTTATCCTTCTTTGCTGTATTTTTTCTATAGTAAAAAGAATGATGTGAAGAGCCAAGCAACCTAGAGCGAAGAATTCAACTGCGTAATCGATATAATACCATGACAGTGTGGCGGTTATATCATAGATTGAATGAACAAGGACGGTTACCCAGAGGTTACGAGTCCATAATAAAATTAAGCCAAATAACAACCCCATATTAGCGAAGGTCACGATTGCACCGATTCGAATCGACCATGGCTGTTCCGTATCCAGCGTGTGGTCGACGCCAAATAAAATCGACGTAAGAAATAGTGAAATCATGAGGAATAGATCCCTGCGCCCGCTATTCCAGCGCTTAGGAAAGAGCTTCTTGAAAACGATAAGGATGAGAATCATATAGGATAACCGCCATACTTCTTCTAAACCAGCGAGAGTATCAGCATATAAATCCGCGCCAATCGTATCGACCTTATCAAAAAAGGACCATACCGGGTCAATTGGCGCTCCTTCCTCATCCCCATCCACTTCAAAGGATTGTGTTTCCGCATAATCCTGCACATATTGGTCATAGTCATCGCTAAATGCCTGAAATGTATTCGTTGAGTAAATATTTATGACCGTACTACCAAGGAAGAAAACAAGAAAAGCACCGGTAAATTGCATCATCATCTGCCGCGGTCGTTTGGGAGGGTCCGCTGGGCTACCGAGCCGGCGATACAGCTTCCAGCCGATAAAAAAGGAAGCAACCATGACACCATCATACAGTGAGCTTGTCATATAGCTGTACCTGGATAGATAAAGAAGGAATTCCACACCGATCGTCACGATGAGCATCGCAAAAAGTAGTTTTTTTGAAAGTGGTTTTGCTAAATTAGAGATCATAATGTCATTCCCTGCCTGTAAATTTGTAGAGTCTTCCTACTTACCTAATAGATTGACCGCTAGTATCCCGAACCCATTTAAAAAGAGCAGGAAAAGGAAACAGGCAATCGTCCACTTCTTTTTTCTCGACACGGATTTGTCTCCTTTAATTGTAGGCTTTGTTAAAAAACATTGTTGATTTTTACACCCTGTTGATTGGAGCGGAAGGCACGAAGACTCCTGTGGGAGTATGGTTCAGGGGAGACCCCGCAGGCGCTTTTCTCCGAGGAGGCTCGCCGAAACACCCACGAACGGCTCGTGCCTGGAGCGGAAATCAACAGACAAGTTTAACAGAGCCTAACTTTAAGAATATAATAGTAATAATTTAACATATTCTTAGCCAATTATCATCATAATGTTCTTTCCATATTCTCGTTTGTTATAGGTGTTAAAAGGTGTCCCATTGTTCAACAATAATAACTTCCTATAGTAGAGCCATTAGACAGGGGCTCTACTTTTTTTGGACACAAAAAAGGGCAGCTAATATAGCTGTCCTTTTTCGTGCCTGGCAACGTCCTACTCTCACAGGGACTTTCGTCCCAACTACCATCGGCGCTGAGAAGCTTAACTTCCGTGTTCGGTATGGGAACGGGTGTGACCTTCTCGCCATAGTTACCAGACTATTTTGTTAGAGAGATCGTTCTCTCAAAACTAGATAATGTAGAAGAAGTGTTTGTAAAAAACGAGTTCGCTTTAAAAATTGGTTAAGTCCTCGAACGATTAGTATCAGTCAGCTCCACATGTTACCACGCTTCCACCTCTGACCTATCAACCTGA